>NZ_JAQNCQ010000286.1:0-7296 GCF_028368005.1 Geitlerinema sp. CS-897
CCTCTCCCCTTCTCCCCCTCTCCCCTAAAGGCGAGATTGAAAATACTCGCGATAGAGGTTGTAACGGAGCGTGACGTTATTGCCTAGGAGATTGGCTAACCCCATACTGTACAGTTTGAATCCTTGCATGGAGTCGAGTTCCACGGGTGTTTCCGATCGCACGACGGCTTGAAACGCAGCAGCGAGATCGGGGTGTTGTTCTAATACCCATAAATGTCGCCGTAAATGATCGCCGTAAATACCCGAATCCGTGGGAGCGATTTCGAGCAGTTGCGATAAATCTAATTCGCCTCGGGCAATGTAATATAAGCCCAATCGCACGAGATAGGGATGTCCGCCGATGCAGTGCATGAGTCGATCGATGTCGTCCTCTCCCCAGCGTAACCCGTGGCGATTGGCTAAACCGGCCACCATATCCGGGGTAAATTCGGGTAAGGCGACGGGAAGTCCCACGTTAAAGGGCGATTGGTTGACAGGCATCGGAACGTAGGCTTCTGTCGAGTGGACGATAACCAGTCGCAGTCTTTGCCAGAGGGGATTGTTTTTCGATTCTTCGTGCCACGCTCGCAGCAAGCCAAAGAAGTCGGTGGTGAGTTGGGGATAGTCGAAGAGGATATCGACTTCGTCGAGTCCGAGAACCAGGGGGCGATCGATCTCTTGTAAAAGATAATCTTCAAAATAGCGGGTACAGACGATTTTACTGCCGAGAATTTCGCTGCCTTGCCAATAGCGATCGATCTCTAAGGGAAGTTTCAGCCGCAGGGTGACGATCGCACAAAACCACCGCAGAAAGCGATCGAGGCTCGAAAAGATATCGCATTCGGCAAACTGGAACGTCAGCTGAACGGTTTCGTAGTCGTGACGGCTCGCTTCGTGTAGAATTCGCGCCATTAACGACGTTTTGCCCATTTGTCGCGGAGCTTTGACGCGAATTAACGCTCCCGGCTTAACGATTTCTTCGTAACAGCGATCTTCAATACCGGGACGCTCGACGTAAAACGCGGACGCCAGTTCCACTTGACCCCGAGGAAGCTGGGGTTCGGCGTCGATTTTGGGGGGATAGACGGGAACGGCAGCCTCTGAGAGCGACGCAGCTTCGTTTGAGGGATCGACGACGGGGAGTTGCCCGTCATTTGGGAAGTCGTCGAGGAGTTGGCGCACTAAGGCGTCCGTGTCTTTGGGCGATGTCCAAACGAGCGATCGCGCCTCTTCCAGATAGCCGCGCAATTTGTGTCCGAGCAAACTGGGGGGACAGTTAAGGTACGCGGCGACGAGGGTGGGTTTGGGCGACGCTCGGCGAGCGAAAATATGTCGAGCTAAGTTGACTTCTTCTGTAACCATTTCGCTCGAGGCTGAAGATTGAACGCCGGGAGATTGGGACAACAGCAACACCAAGCGATCGCATTGAGACAATCCCGTTTGAATTTGTCGGCGTCCAGTGGCCGTCATTCGCAGGTTAGCATCGGCCAACAGCACTTCGTACTCTCGTTCGGTGAAGGCTCGATACAACGCCAACGCGATTTCCGATTCGAGGGGAGCGCTTTGGTGGTAACTTAGGACGATTTTCTTACGAGAGGTCGGCGAAAAGGGAACGCCAGAAAACAGCTCGGGGCGATATTTGGCGTACAGAGATACCAATTGAGCGCGACGTACGGCTTTTTCTTCCCCCTCAGCAGTTTCCCAACTAAAGGTTTTGCAGATGTCCGAGAGGTGTTTGCGAACCGTCTGCTCGGTGACATAAAGATCGCTGGCGATCGCACCATCGTCTTTATCGCCAGGGAGAAATTCCAGTAACACTTCTCGCTGTCGTTGGGTGAGTCGGGCGTCGGCCTGTAGGAATTCCAGAACGTTCATATCGGCGATCGCACCCCTATCGGAAGATGGGTTGTCGGACTCGATCTCTGAATTCACAGGTGTGAAGTACTGAGACTCGGACTTAAAAATCTCAGATCGATGGTCGTGAGAATCGGTGGCGGCAATGGGTCGTGTTAGGGCGAACTCGTAGGAATCGATCGCGCTGCGATCGGACCCGAACGAACTTTCACGAGAGTTCATAGTCATTTCTCGAACGCTTGCATAAGATCGACGTACAACACCAGAGATTCACCCAAACGATCCACGCTTTTATTCTACGAAGCGATTTCAAAAACGTCTCGCGATCGCAAAAAAATTAATGTTTTTTTATGTTTGTTAGACGTTGTTCGAGTTGTCTTCTCGAGCGAGATTGCAATTTCAAGCTAGACGTTCTCATCCAGAACGCACGCTTTCAATCTTTTGAAAAGTGAATTAAAAACACGACCTAAAATTCAGCCCAGATCGAACGACTTGCCGTTTTTTGTTAGGAGAAAAGATCGTGGCACTGTTCGAATCCACCCCTTATCAAATGTTCCCTTGCCCGTTGTCTGCGACGGTCACAAATTCCGTTTCTCCCGAGACGGCCGGACGTGTATTTTTCAAAGGAACCTACTGGCCAGCCCGGTTTTATACCCTACGCCCTCAGACTCTCGTTCGACCGGGACAATCCGTGAATATCATCGGTCGCGACGGCATTACCTTACTCATCGTGCCGCGATCGACCCGTCAAGTGACCTCCACGACCGACCGTCCAAACTTGCAAATTTCCAGCGTATGACCTGCCTGACCACTGCTCTCAAAACCGGCGATCTCCCACGAATACCCCGCGATCGCCGAACTGACGAGTCCTGTTTTTGAACCGGCGACGTCAACCTTGCCCTCTCATACTTTGCCACTGACGGAGTAGTCATTCCGATGCGTTCCCAATTTCCAGCCTTCAGCCATCTAACCACCGCCCTCGAATCGGGAAATCCGATCGTCTTTGCCCTCCAACACACCCGCATCGCCGCTCGTATTTCGGGACATCTCGCCCGAGTTGAAGTCGAACAGCACTTTGAAAATCCCCTCACGCAGAGTCTCGAAGCCGTTTACGTCTTTCCCCTTCCCGCCGAAGCCGCCGTGGACGAAATGGAACTCCGCATCGGCGATCGCGTCGTTCGGGGTAACATCCAAACACGAGAAGACGCCCAGCGAACCTATCGATACACCCAACATCGAGGACGCACCGCCAGTTTACTCGAACAGGAACGGGACAACGTTTTTACCTACTCCATCGCCCACATCCCACCCGGCGAAACCGTGCGCGTCCTGCTGCGCTATTCCGACTGTCTGAAATTCGACAGCGGCGATTACGAGTTCGTCGTTCCCACCACCGTCGGTCCGCGATTTATTCCCGATCGCCGCGATCTCGACGCCTCTGGCCTCGCGCCTCCCGTCGTTCCCCCGGCCGCCGTCGACGCCAAGCGGTTCGATCTCAGTGTCGATCTCGACGCGGGAGTTCCTCTAAAAAGCGTGCGATCGCCGTCCCATCGCATCCATCTCAACTTCGAGGGCGATCGCCTTAACATCCAACTCGATGGCAGCGATACCGTTCCCAACAAAGACTTTATCCTGCGCTACCGCGTTTCCGGTCGAACTACTCGTAGTGGCGTCCTCACCCACACCGACGATCGCGGTTCCCATTTCGCCGCCTATCTCATCCCCGCCGCAACCTATCCCAAAGAAGCGATCGCGCCCAAAGACGTGGTGTTTCTCATCGACACCTCCGGATCGCAACAGGGACGACCCTTAGAACAATGTAAGGCACTCCTGCGGTGCTTCGTGAGCGGACTCAACCCCGACGACACCTTCAGTTTGTTAGATTTCAACAACAGCGTCGGCTATCTCGCCAGCGATCCCCTACCCAACACCCCAGAAAACCGCGCGAACGCCTTCGCCTACATCGATCGCCTCTGCGCCACCGGCGGAACCTATCTCCTTAACGGAATTCGCGCCGTGTTGGATTTTCCCGAACCGGAAGACGGACGCCTACGCAGCATCGTCTTGTTCACCGACGGCTACATTGGCAACGAGCGAGAAATCTTGGCAGAAGTCCAGCAGTTACTCAAACCCAGCCATCGCCTGTATAGCTTTGGCGCGGGTAGTTCCGTCAACCGTTTTTTACTCGATCGCATTGCCGAAATCGGCCGGGGATACTCGCAGATTTTACGTCACGACGCACCCATCGACGAGGCCGCACGGCGATTTTTCACTCGCGCTAACTGTCCCGTGTTGACCGACATCGAGATCGCGTGGGACGGTGCGGGAAACCCCCCGACCGTGTATCCCAATCCCTTACCGGACTTGTTCGCCACCGAACCGCTCGTGTTGTTCGGACAGACCGACAATCGCGGTTCGGGACGCCTGACGATTTCGGGACGACAAGCCGACGGAACGCGATACGAAGAGACGCTGCTCGTCGAGTTTACGGAAAACAGCAATCCCGCCATCGCTCAGTTATGGGGACGCGCTTGTTTGAAGTCCCTCTCGAACCAAACCTTCGAGGTGACACACCACACGATCGTCCGAGAAATGATCCAAACGGCGTTAGAGTACCAATTGCTGTCGCCGTATACAGCGTTTGTCGCGGTCGGTCCAGAGCGATCGCAAGTTGTAGACTTGTCCCCCAGCGTCTGCGCCACCGTTCCCACTCTACTTCCCGACGGAACGAGTTATCGAGAACGAGATTTCGGACGTTCGGTGTCGTCTTCATCTGCGAAACAAACTCCGCTGGCTGGGCGAGGAGATTCGACGCCTCGAGTCATCCGTTCCCGCATCACCCCGTACTCGAACGTCAGTCGAGAGCGATCGCGCTGCCACGCTTCGGGATTTACAGACGATTGGGTCGCCGATTTTCGCGGCCGAGGTCGTATCTCGCGTCCGGCGGCGACATCGATGGGTTTGCCAAACGTCATCTCTTTAAAGACTGCCATGTCGAACCTCGGATTAGAAATCGAAGTCGGTCGCATCGCCGGATTCGAACTCGATACCTTAGAAAACCATCGCGCCCTCGCCAAGCTCGAACAGAGTTTGCACGCCCTCCAGTATTTGCCGAAATTAGGCGCGTTCCAACTGATTTTCGGCTTAATCGTGCGCGACGGTCGAGTGCGGACGGCAGTATGTCGGCGATCGACCGTTGACAGCATCCTTCATTCTTGCGACTTGCAGCGACTACCGGACATCAAACACGCCGTCGAACAGGTGCTGTTAGGTTGGACGTTACCGCCGTATCTCTGTGGCGAAGTTTCGATCGAATTAAATTTCCGTTAATCGATCGGACGAGAACACGGAAGACACTGTTAACGGTTCGCTGCCTTCACTGGCGACTGGCGACTGTCAAAAAGCCTCCTCATCTGTCCGTCTCCCTAAGTGGTGCAGAAAACTTTTCGAGATCTAGGATTGACAAAACACATAATACGGAATCCCGTTATGAAAACCCCGTTTTGCGGCCCTCGTCGTCAAGTCCATGTATGCAAGGACTTGAATCGATTTTGGGCGATCGCTTTAAAAGGGGGTATGGGGTGCGGATTTCGTATAAAACCTGTATTGAGACTCGAGCCAGATCCCCGGCATCTCCAAGATGCCGGGGATCTCCGGCAACCATTTACCGATCTGGGATTTTGCGGCCAACCCTGTTAATACGGCGATCTCTTTTCTAACAAGGGTTTCAGGACTTTTCTGTACCACTAAGCTCCGTCTCCTCATTGTCCTCAGTCCACAGCAACTTCAGCCGTTGGCGAAATCCCCCTCGTTCGTCGCGGCGTTGTTGCTGTTTGGCTGAAACCGTGGCGCGATCGATCTCGTAAGTTTCCAGTAAGGCGTCGATCGCTTCCGACAAATCCGCCAGTTCCCGAATTAGTTCGGCGTCGTCCCTGGCTTCAGCGGCTTCGATGGCTTCCTCGACGAGTTTGTCCCGCAAGGCTCGGCGGTAGTCCGCGATGTCGAGACGTTCGACACCGCAGCGTCGTCCCGATCGGCGAACGATTTCGGGGATGCGATCGCGTACCAGTTTCTGAGGTTCTCGGCGCATAGGAGGATAGTTGGAGATCGCAACGAGCGAAAAGGGCGTATCAAAAATGGTAACGGGAAACGAGACTGCCGAAAAAGTCGATAGGATTCATATAAGTCAACTCCTCACACACACACACACGGGCAGTCCGGGAGCGGACTGCTTTTTGTTTGAGGGGGTTTTGAAACGGAATCCGAATCTCAACGCTTCGGCTCCGCTCGCTTCGACTTCGCTCAGTGTTGAGTCCGAGCGGAGTCGAGGACTCAAATACTGGTGTTACCCAACCCGACAAGTCCCTCTCTATCCCCCCAACCATCCCCCCAACCCCCCTTTGAAAGGGGGGCGAAGGGGGGATAGGGGGCTAAGGGGGGATGTGGTGAAGACTTCTTGAAACCTAACTTATGGGCACCTCGATTAATTCAAGCTTAATGAGAAAAAGGCTATGCTATCGAGAATATAGAACGAGATTTCAGGGGTTTCAGCCGTTGAGTTTTGCATTAGAATCAATTTTTCGAGGTTCCCTTAATCGGAAAAGGATGGAGTATCACCCGTTTAAGATGAAATGCGCCAGCCACCCGAGTCCTAAGCCCGACATCGACGTTCCCAGAAGTAAGAGGAACGCCTGTAAGTCGCTCAATCCTGCAATTTGCACGTCGAGGCGAAAGAGCAATCCGGCTGAGGCTAATAGAATAATGTGAGAAGAGACGTGCAGCCAAGTGAGAAAAATCACGGCCACGAACGCAGCCAGGAGAGCCGTGATAAAGCCGCGAATGTCCGATTTCAACCAGCGTACTGCAACGTTCCGCACGACCGACCACGGCGACGCCAAGGCTTCCGCCAGCAGTATCGTTAAGCCGATGCCCCAAATCCAAGGCCATCGGGATGCCTCGGAATCTGACAACACCCATCCTAGGTTGATGTAGGTGACGAGGAACAGACCGAACGAAATCCACGGTCGCGTTTTGATTTCCGAGATTAAGTTAATCGGATGCATGGTTCAGTAGGGTGCGTGTTTATCAGTGTAGAGTGCAGAGGGCAGAGTGTAGAGTGGGAATTCCTCTTTAACTCTTCACTCTAGACTCTTAACTCTTCCCTGAAAGAGGCGCACCGCCAATGTACACCGCCAACATACAAGGGGGCGTGACTTGAAAAATCGGGGATGAAATCGCCAGAGCGATCGTCACGCACCATTTTCTTATCGAAAATTTTGGGTCTAAAACCCCGTCCTAGAAGGACGGCTTTTCTTGGTTCTCTATTGCCTGAGAATCTCAAGAGGTGCGCCGCCTAGGGACGACGCGAAATAACTCGGACTCCACAAGGCATCTTTTTGGTAGGGCTTGGGCAACCCAGCTTGTCCGTATCGGCGACTCGATACCCCTTTAAGGGCGTTGACG
>NZ_JAQNCQ010000287.1:0-5574 GCF_028368005.1 Geitlerinema sp. CS-897
GTTAAAACGCGCTCACCGAAGGGTGGGCAAAAAACAGAAAGGCTCTGCTAACCGAAGAAAAGCCGTCAATCGACTCGGACGAGTACACCTCAAAATAAGTCGGCAACGTGAAGAACACGCCAAGAGACTGGCGCGTTGCGTAATCCGATCTAACGATCTGGTGGCCTACGAAGACTTGAGGATACGGAATCTAGTGAGAAACCACTGTCTCGCCAAGTCGATTCACGATGCCGGTTGGTATCAGTTCAGGAAGTGGTTGGAACAGTTTGGAGAAAAGTTTGGCAGGATAACCGTTGCGGTCGAACCTGCCTATACCAGCCAAGCCTGTTCGAGTTGTGGCACGGTCGTCAGAAAGACGCTTTCAACTCGCACCCACGTTTGTCAGTGCGGTTGCGAACTTGACAGAGACCACAACGCCGCAGTCAACATTCTGAACACTGCCTTGAGTACGATGGGGCACATCGGAACTTGGGTCGATGACCCGAACGCTTCTGGAGATTTGACCGCTACCTTGGCTGGTGCCAACCTGTCAGGGCAAGTCGGATCGCTGAGAGAAGAATCCCCACGCCTTTAGGCTGGGGAGTGTCAACTCGTTCGTATTCATAGCGATCGAGTTGGGGTAAATCGATCGTGCTGACGATGACGTTGGGTTGGTGGTGACGGGCTAAGTAGACTCCTAGCCAGCGATCGCTGGTACTGATAACGTTACAGTGTTCGATCGCGATCGGACACTCGAGATCCCGCTCGAGAGCGCCGTTGGGTTCGATGAGGAGTACAGTCAAATTCATGGAAATTCGAGCCTTTCTGAAAGTCGGTAAGCGGGTATGTCTCAATCGATATCGGACGTGGGATCGCCATCGTTGGGAATGTCGAAAATTTCTTCGAGCATTAAGCCACCGACACCGGAAGCCATTTGCTGTAACTGAATTTTGGCCGCATCGCTGAGATGGAGGCGGCCGTTGCGATCGAACTGATAATCGCGATCGCCGCTGCGATCGTCTCGAGTCAGAACCTCGATCGCCCACTGACGAGCGACCTCTTGTAAGTCCAGTTCGGGCATCAGTAGGTCGCCGTGTCGCAAAATCCACCGACACGCCGGTCGATCGAGGTCGCCGAGTCGATACACCGCCTGCTTCAACACCGATTCGAGCGTGCTTGGGGTCGGTAAAACGGTCAGGAAGTCTTTCAAGGCAACGATCGCTCGGGGATCTCGCGCACGCATAATATCGACGGCAAGACTGATGTAAGCTTCGACTTGAGTGTCGCTCGTAGAGTTTCCCGGCCAGTTTTCACCTTGAGTCCTCATGTAGCAGATCGCTTGGGGAATAGCTGTCGAGCGAGAGCGATCGACCCTGTTGTTGCGATACTTAAAATTCGACGCTCGACCTTCTTGGTGTTCGGTCGGACACTTTGAAGGATTGACGTTTGTTCGTTCTGCAACCGTCGGCATAGAGGCACTTAGTCGAGGACTATCGGTTGCGTCTTCCGGTTTTCCAGATCGTTTCAACACGGGTCGTAGACTCCCACACGCATCGACTTTTACAACAGTTTTAGTGTAGAGACTAAATGTGATGTTCTTGTGACAACATGACCGTTCATCGTGATTTTTACGAAAAATTGCGTTCATTAATGCACTTCTAGAACAGGATTCATGATTTCTAGGCTACTCACACTCACCTGCATAGATATAGAGCGCTCGTCTACAAGCTTAAATTGATTACCCTCAGTGGTGCAGAAAACTTTTCGAGATCGGAGATTGACTAAACACATAAAATATGTATTTAGACTCAAGCTAGATCCCCGGCAGCCATTTACCGATCTGGGATTTTGTGGCCAACCCTTTAATACGGCGATATCTTTTCTAACAAGGGTTTCAGGACTTTTCTGCACCACTAAGATTGATTACCTTATCAAAGCTAGCCATCTCTTTCTTACGAGGTTTCGACCGAACGCATCGCACTTGAAATGCCCCCGTACGATCGAGAGTGGAGATCGGTTCCTATCATTGTTTTTTTGGAGAAACGATCGTTTTCAGTGGTAAGTTTTCTCGATCTTTCCACTACTCACTAGAGTTTTTCAGATAGAGCGATAAACGCAACGCCAACCACCATCACTACTGCACCAGATAGCCGTTCTTTCAAACCCACTTCTCGAAAGAGGAACTTTCCCCACAAGACGCTAAACACCGCACTAGTACGCTTGACTGAGATAACGTAGGCGACCAAAGTGAGACTTAACGCGGTCATTTGACAGGTGAGGGCGATCGCATTGAAAAACCCGATCGCCAACAACGGAACGCCGTTCCCCTGAAGTTGCAGAATCACCCGTTTCGACTTCACCAATACCAGAGGAAACAACACCACCGCGTTAATCGCGTAGATCGCCGTTACCCAAAACAGCGGCGAGGAATTTTGCAAGCCGATTTTGTCGATGTTTGAGGTGAGACTCCACAAAAACGCCACCGTCAACATCAATTTTGCCCCAGTTTCTTCCCACAACGCCCACAACGGAGCAAAATACCCTCGATGTCGAACCGAGAAGTTCAACAAATACGCGCCGACGACAATACAGATAATTCCGACAATTCCCAGCGGATGGGGAAACTCCCCCACCAGCAGCGGCGAAGTTCCCAGCAGAAACAACGGCGTCAGCGTGGTTAAGGGGGCGACTTTTGACAAATCCGACAGTTGAATTGCTTTGACAAATAGCAAGTAGGCGATCGCATTGAGGAGACTTCCGGCGATTAACGCTCTCACGAACCCCTCTCCCAACTCGGGAATTCCCACCCACACCAAACCGGGAAGGAGAAATACCGCCGTCGTCGCGTTCAACGACCAAGCCACCACGTAAGCATCGCTAGCTTGTAGGGATTTTTTGTTGGAGACATCCCGCAGCGACTCGGAAAAAGCGGTCACGAGAGTCAGAATCAGCCAAAGCATGGGGAACGCGAGGGGAAAGAACCAACAGCAGTGAGGATGTCAATTCTCCACGGAAACGGTCACCGCCGCCACTGCAATTAACATATCGTCGTTTTTATCCTCGAGTTCGGGAATGGCGCGACCCACCGTCACCATCCCCCCAGCTTCCACGATGAGGGTTTTTTGTCCGAAGGGTAACACCGATAGAACCTCGTCTGTGCGAACCTGTTCGGGATAGGGAACCGCCACCTGTACGTCCACGTACATCTGATTGGGGTGGTCTAATCCCGCCACTTCCCAAACGCCGGGGAGAGCGTTGTGAGCGATCGCGTTGCGAACGGCCCGTTTGGCGGCGACGGTGGGGTCTTGTCCGTGTTGGTCTACCCCCATTCCCATTTCGATAATCAAGCGTTGGCGAGTCATAGAATTATGAAAAAGTAGGCGAGATCGCTTTAACAAATCCCCCCAAGGCTATCAGCTCGACTCGTGACCGCTTCTGGAGAGAGAGTCAGAATCAGCCAAAGCACTGCCTTTGCGCCCGCATCTTTCGTTAAAGTTCAGGCGCGGGAGCTATCAAACGACGTTCTCGTGGCGGCGAAGATATCGAAGAGAACGGCTACGAAGCTGCAAGCCGATCCCATCCACAGCAAGGCGACCAGGGGAGAACCTTCGCCGAAAACCTTGAGAAACCAAAGGAACTGACGCACCCCCTCCTGTCCGACAGGGGCAACGGTGGGAAGATAACTCATCGAGAGTAAACTGGCTAAGACTGCGCCGACGACCAACCAGGGAAGCGCAAAACTTAAAAGGCTGGTTAGGATCGTAGAGCGCAAGCGGGATAAGATATCCTGCATGAAGGACGACTGCGCGGAGCAGTGAAGTAACAACGTGGGGGTCGGTTCGATCTGCCTTTACCATAAAGGCGATCGCCTCGACCGTTCGATAATCTGTAGAAATCTTAAATAAACCTAAAGAAACTTGTTATCTCCCGTAATGTTACTTTGCAGTTCGGCGTCGTTGTTGTCGTTTTGCAACGCTTCTGACAAAAAACGTTGGCTCAATCTAGTCTTGGAAGATGGAGTCGCCGCCTGTTCGCGGCGATGTTACTCGGCGGTCAGGTGGTCGTCCATCTGCTGTCGGGCAAAATTCACCGTCGAAACACCCTCGATCAGATGGCAATGGTGGGGCCGCAGTCGCTCCTCATCAACACGATTACCGCTGCGTTCGTGGGAATGGTATTTACGATTCAAGTGGCGCGGGAGTTTCTGAACTTCGGTGCCGAGTCTGCCGTCGGTGGCGTTCTCGCCTTAGCCTTAGCGCGGGAGCTGTCCCCCGTTCTTACGGCGGTCGTGGTGGCGGGTCGGGTCGGGTCGGCGTTCGCCGCAGAAATCGGCACGATGCAAGTCACCGAACAAATCGACGCCCTGCATATTTTACGAACCGATCCCATCGACTATCTCGTCATTCCGCGAGTTCTAGCCTGTGGTTTGATGGTTCCACTGTTGACGCTGTTTTCACTGTCGATCGGCATGAGTGGCGGTCTGCTGATTGCCACGAGTCAATACAATCTCGCCCAGTCTGTATTTTTAAATTCTGCGCGAAACTTCCTGGGATTTTGGGATATCGTTCACGCCATGACTAAAGGCGCCGTGTTTGGCGGACTCATTGCCATTATCGGCTGTAGTTGGGGACTCACGACCTCTGGCGGTGCGAAAGGGGTTGGGGAATCGACGACAGCGGCGGTCGTAACGTCTCTGATGGCGATCTTTATTGCGAACTTCTTTCTGTCTTGGGCGATGTTCCAAGGGATGGGGAGTGCCTCACTTCCGTGAACAGAGCGCATTTTCCCCTCGCGTGTTGCTTCAGTGACGACTCGACGACGTGGCTAGGGACAGAGTACAGGTTTGGGGATTCGGAGAGTGCGTCTCGATCGTAATATCGTCGTATCTGGCCGCTTCTAAAATGTTGCGAACCACTGCGGCTGCTTCCTGATTGGCTTTTTCGAGCAGTCCCTCTTGACAAGCTTCTTCTCGAATTTGTTGGAGGGCTTGGCGTTGCGCTTGCGTATACAGTTCCGTTTCTGTATTGGGCGCAAACCAGGCGCGGTTGTGTTCTAACACTTCCGATCGCTCGACGTCTAAATCCATTTGAACGAGGTATGGCGGCGGGAGATGCAGGGTAATTCGTCCGGTATCGCGATCGATCTGCGTGACTTGGAGTTGGCTGAGGTCGATTCCCGCTCGAACGCGACCGATTCCCTGATACACGACGGTTGTTTCACCGAGATAGAGATGGCCGAGCGTGCGTTCCTGACTGGTTTTGACGATAGTTTCTAAGGCAACCTCAGCGGTAGTTAACTCTGTTTTCCCTTCCAGGCGATCGACCAACAGGGATTTTACTTCGGTTACGGGTGGCGGTGCGGGGGGAAATAACGCCTGCGTGACCTGTTTCGTGATGCGCTCGGCTTGGAAAGCAGCGATCGACACCACGGCAATGGAGGACAATACGGCTGGATGCAACAGCTTTTCTGCCAGAGAGACGGCAACGGATTTGTTTTGAGTCATGGGTGGGTGCGAGGGAGAAACGGCAGACTTGTTATCCTAGACCCGAGTTTGAGAGGAGACGTTCCCAGGGGGAGAAGGGGAGAGGGGGAGAA
>NZ_JAQNCQ010000288.1:0-13103 GCF_028368005.1 Geitlerinema sp. CS-897
GGGGAGGGGGAGAAGTGGTTTCAGTCATGCGACTCGCCTCCTAAGACTCTTTCAATCACCTGTTTCATAAAGTCCGCCGCCGCTTCTGGGGTGTACTGCGCCATCGTTTGACGGGCGTTTTCGCCCAACTGCGACGCTAACTCCGGGTTTTCGACGAATTTCGCCATTAAATCAGCGAACATTTCCAATTGGTTGGGATTGCAGCGATAGCCGTTTTCGCCGTCGCGAATCAACTCCACCGCCCCGGCATATTCCGAACAGAGAACGGGTTTTCCTAATACCATTGCTTCGAGGACGACCATGCCCCAAGTATCTTCAAAGGTGGGTAACACGAAAATGTCCGATTGTTGGAAATATGCTCCGAGTTGATGATAGGGAACGCGCCCCACCCACCGCACGCGATGTTCTATTCCGTTGTCGCGACAAAAGGCTTCGAGTTCTTCTCGCCGTTCGCCGTCACCGACGATAATAATGCTGTAATCGCCAATTCCACGTCGTTCCAACTCCGCGCAGGCGTTCAACCAAGGTTTTAATCCTTTGCGGGGAATCAAACTCCCAACATATAAAAATCGGGGATTCGGTAAATCTGAAAGTTCGTTTTCTACATCGGAATCATCAACTTTTAACGATTCTTTTTCTGGAACTTCATAAGGTTGCACGAACGTCCGTTTGGGGTCGGAATTTAAGACGTTTATTAAATAGTCTCGTCCGGCGTGAGAATTACTAATACAGGCGTCGGCGGTTTGCACCATCCAACGCCGCAACGCCAACCGCAACGGTGAATTTCGATAGTCTACGCTGGGGGAACTTCCTTCGTAGGCGATGACGACGCGCAACTCGCTTACGAATTTGGACAATAAGGCGAGTAACGTCCAAACACCGAAGGCGTTGGAAAACACGACATCGGGTTTAAATTTTGACAGTCGCCCAACAATTTGTAGGGGAAGATAGGTGAAGGTACTGCCGTAACCTTTATCGGCTTTTTTGAGAGCAACGAGTTTACGTTCTCCGACAATATCGACGCGAAAAGAATCTTCTAGTCCGGGGGCGAATCCATGCCAGCGACTGGTGTAGACGGTGGTATTGGGGAATAAGTCCGTGAGACATTTCATGGCGGGTTGCCAGTAGAAAAATGCCGAGGTTAACAGCCACGCGACGCGCACTGATGCGGGATCGATCGCTCCCGTTTCTAACGGCGTAGAAGACTCGTTCGTTGCAGTCATGACGATACCTCAGTAGACGCCTTTTGGTTGGAGCGAACTGTCCCATCTGTCCTGACTTGACGGGTTTCTGAATTCGGTTTTTCGTAAGCCGATCGCCGCAAGCGAAGTTGTACGTCTTCGAGCAGTTTGCGGTTGGCAGACATCACGTCCGCCACTAACCCGAACATCCACAATTGAAAGCCGATGAGGATTAAAATTGCCGCAAGAATCAAACTCGGCGTGCGGGCGCGATCGGGTTCAAATAAAATCAACCAGCGAATACACAGCAATATCCCCAAGGTGAAGGGAATACTTCCCGCGATCGAAAAGAACCGCAGGGGACGATAGGTCATGAAAATTCGCAGGATCGTAAAGATCGATCGCTGGATGTAAGCGGGAATGCTTTTCACCAGTCGCGAGGGGCGTAAATAGCCGTTGGTTCGGATGGGAACTGAGGCGATCGCCATTCCCTTTTGTCCGGCTTGAATAATCGTTTCGAGGGTGTAGGTATATTCGTTAAAAACATTTAACTGCATCGCCGCGTTACGAGAATAGGCGCGAAATCCGCTGGGGGCGTCGGGAATTTTCGTGTTGCTGGCGATGCGAACGACCCAACTTCCGAGGCGTTGCAGGACTTTTTTCGCCGGGGAAAAATGCTCGATATCGGCGATGGGGCGTTCTCCGACGACCATCTCGGCGGTTCCGTTGAGAATCGGTTCGATGAGTTTGGGGATATCGGCGGCGCAATATTGGTTGTCGGCGTCTGTGTTGACGATGATATCCGCCCCCGCTTTGAGGCTGGCGTCGATTCCCGCCATGAACACTTTCGCGAGTCCCTGGTTGTGGTCGAAACTGACGATGTGGTCTACGCCGCAGGCTTGGGCGACTTCGACGGTGCGATCGACGCTACCATCGTTGACAATCAGCCATTCGACCCGATCGATCCCTGGAATGTCGCGGGGGAGTTCGGAGAGCGTCACCCCCAGGGTGGCTTCTTCGTTGTAACAGGGAATTTGAATAATCAGTTTAGTCATCGCTGACGGAGAGGGTGGAGTATACCAGGGATTTTATGCGCGATCGATCGAATTTAGGGGAGATGGGGAGAGGGGGAGAAGGGGAGAGGGGGAGAAGGGGAGTGCATTGGCGGTGCGTGACGATTTCTCGGTCTCCCGTGCGACACCCCATTTTTCTCTTGTCTGTTGGCGGTGTACATTGTCGGTGCGTGACGATTTTTCGGTCTCCCGTGCGACACCCCATTTTTCAAGTCACGCACCCTACGGATTGTTCCCTGAAAAAACCGCGATCGCACCGTATTTTTCAGCTTGGGTGAAGGTTTGTTCGCCCCACTCCAACTCGGTGGCTTTGACGTCCTCGTTTTGGTTGGCGACGATCGCGCAGGGGGTAAACTCGCCGTTGGGATAGGGTAAGTCTTTGGTGGGGTTGGCCTCGACTAAACGCACGTGTTCGATGCGAAAGGGACTGTCGAGACGCTGTTTTAACAACATCCATAGGGGATATTCCCAAGCGTCGCCGTCGTAGGACAAACCGATATCGGTACAGCTATTTTCGGCCAGCCAGTCGACGGTTTGGTTGTAAGATTGGCGAATTTCCGGCCGGGGCGTGAAGTATTGGTCGTTGCGGGAGGTATTGAAAATATTTTCAAGGCGATTTTCTTCGATGTATTTACTGTTGGCGACGATGGGACGGGTTTCGTTAAACAACAGCCACAGCAGCGACGCCAAAATTAGAAATACGGCCACGGCGTTCGTGAGTTGGGGTTTGACGACTCGTTCTAACACCACGGCGATAAACGGCGACAGTAAGACGAACAGCGGTAGATGTAGCCGCGATCGCCAGGGCGACCAGATAATGAGGGAACAGAATAGGAGAAAACCCGCGACGATCGCACCGAGATACAATGCCAGTTTCAGCTGTTGGTTCGATTCAAACCGTTTCCAATTCCAGAAAAAGGCGATCGCACTGAGAAATCCCAAAATCAAATGCAGGGGATTTCCGGCTAAGTCTTCGTGGTTGACGCGACTGTGAATGTCGAACTGTTGTCCGGGGGGAAAAGTGGTGTTGGGATCGCTGACATCCGCCCCGATGAGATTGTGGAACTGTTCGACGACGCCAATCAGGATCAGGTTGATTTTACGAACGGGGGTACTCAGGTGTAACGCCAGGTTCCGCGAGACGTTCGACAGCAGGAGTTTGAGACTCCAGCCCCCCATATCGTAGGTTTCCGTTGCGCCTAGAGGCGAACCGAAGGCGGCGAAGTTGCGAGAATAATGACCCAGGTTCAACCCGAGGGCGATCGCTCCCATAATCACCCAAGGTTGCCAAATGCGAGTCCGAAACCGCCAAATGCTGGAAATGGCAAACCACAAGCCGAAGGGAAACAGATACAAGTAGGCAGTACCTTTGGCTAAGATCGCTAAGCCCAAACTCGCCCCCATTTGGGGAACCTGGGACATTTTGCGCTCGTTGTCCCAGTAACGTAAAACGTAGTAAGCGAAACAGGTCATCCAAAACGCACCCACGTAGTCAGTTTGGGTGCTAGAACTCTGCAAAATTCCCATCGGAAGCGTCACGCAGACGACGGCGGCCAAAATTTGCCCCCGCAATGACGCCCCCAACTCTCGAGCGATCGCCGCGACGCCGAACAAACTTCCCACCATCGCCAACCACTGGACGAGATTGGCGAAGCGATCGCCCCCGCTGAGAATTTGCAGTTGAGTAATGGTGAATCCGGCAAAGGGCCCTTGGTAAATTTGTCGGGTGATGGCGGTGGGATAGTGAGCGACGCTTTGATTTTGCATCCAATGCACTACCCGTCCCATGTGGTACGTCATCGAATCCCAGTTGTTGGGGGGGGCGATGAGGGCGATCGCCGCGATGGTGGCGACGAGGGCGATCGTGCAGCCCACGAGGAACCACTGAAACCACGACGAATGCGACATTGAGGTTTTGGGCATCTCCCGAGGCTGATATTTCGCGATGTAGAAAATCGCCAACAGGTCGAACAGTCCCCAGGCGAGCGTCAAACTCACCCCCGTCAGGGCTTGGAACGCCCCAAACAGTTCTGTAGTGACGACGACGAACGCCCCCCAACACAACGCGCCAGACAGTACGGCGTCCGTCCAGGGGTTGCCCCGTTTGCGGAAAACGAGAACCAGCAGGGCTAAGGCGAGAAACGGTAGAACGACCAGCATCGCAATCCCTTCATTGCAAGAACTTCACACCCGACGTAACGGTTCGTCCACGGCCTCGAAGATAACGCGGGCGAATTCTTCGGCCACGTTTTCGAGGGCAAAGGCATCGAGTCGAGTCTCGATGCACGAAATGTTGTTTTTGTCAAGTAGCCATTGCGTCAATCCTCGGGCGATCGCATCGGAATTCGTCGAATCGACGCTGATGCCTAGATGGTAGCGTCGCACGAGTTCTCCCATTAAGCCGTAGTCGGAACTGAGAACGGGTTTTCCGGCGGCCGCCGCCCAAATTAAAATCCCGCTCATGCCCACGTGACGCTGGTAGGGAGCGAGAACTAAATCCGACAGTTGGAAATAGGCCGGAACGTCGGCTTCGGGGACGAATTCGTACTGTCGCAGGATTTGCACGGGTCGATCGATCTGCACTTCGGCGATTTCGGCTTCGATGCGATCGACGATGCGAGATTCCCCCACCAGCAACACACAGAGTTGTTGGCAGAGTTCCGGGGGCAGTTGTCGCAAGCTGGCGATCGCCTGTAACACCCCTTTCCGCTCGTTCAATGCCCCGAACAACAAGGCGACTCGCCGTTGGGGTTCGATGCCCAATCCAATGCGAATTTGCGAGACTCGCTCGTCGGAAACCGGATGGAAATCCAACGGATCGGGGAGGGGAACCGCTTTCGGCGTCGGAGAAAGGCGATCGACGGCTTCGACGGAAAAGCGATCGAGACAGAGCATTCGATGCAAGTTGGGATGTCGCAACACCCGTTTCAACACTAGGGTTTCCCGCCAGCGTTGCAGTTGCTCTTTGCGCGACGGGCGATCGCCGAAAAACTGGTGGTAGTGGAACGTCGGACGAAAGTAAATCCCCGAAAACGGACAGGGTAGCGACGCCCCCAACGCCAAGGGAAGCAGGTACGTATCGAAATACATCACCACGCAATGAGCCGCCTCGAGCCGTTCTGCCGTGCGGCGCAACAGCTCCCATTCGTCGAAATAGCGGCGCAGACGCCCCCATTTGGAGTTCCGCGACGGTAAAGCCGCGAATTCCTCCTCAGAAATTGGAACGACGCGGGTTCCCGCCGTCTCGTTTGCCAGTGTCACCACATCGGGATGTTCTGTAACGAATGATGGAGATACGACTAAGGCGATCGCGCGATCGCGATCGTGTCGCCGCACGTATTCGATAAGATGTCGTAAATAACTCGGGTGATGTCCCCGAACCGACAAATCGAACAAAACCGTCGTTTTCCCCGACGGAGACGCGACGGCGGATTGGTTCGGAAAACAAACTGAAGGAGATCGTTCTACCATCGACTTTTCGAGCCTTCGAGACTTTGGATACCGTCGATCGCCATCTCGACGTGCCGAGCGTTGAGTCCGAGCGGAGTCGAGGACTCAAGCCCGTCGCACCCCCGGCTCGAACCCACCCAATCCGCAATTTCGCGGAGGCTGTAGCACCCAGGCGGCAACCCAAAGCAAAATAACATTTCAGGTACGAGTGTACTTCTGCACCTTTAAAGTCAGTGAAATTACGTATAAAATTCACAAAACTTTTAGAATTCACGGGCGAATGTAAAATTCGCGCAAACTCTCCGAACGGGTCGCGGTGGCGCGGTTACAGTCGAGAGTAGCATCGAAAGAAGAACCTCAGTAATGTTTGGGAGATGAGGATGTCGAACGTGACGGGAGCCGAAACCACTCCAGTATCTGCCGACCCCCCCGCGAACAGCGCTCCGACGATCGCCCTCTTTCTCAGCTACTTGGGGGGAGGCGGTGCCGAACGCGTAATCCTCAACCTCGCTCGAGGACTGCGAGATCGCGGCACGAACGTCGATATTGTTTTAGGGAAAGCCTGGGGACCTCACCTCAGTAAAATTCCCGACGACGTGCGCGTGGTGGATTTAAACGCGGGGCGAACGGTGGCGATGTTACCCGCTCTCGTCGGCTACCTCGATCGCGAGCGTCCGGCGGCCTTGTTGTCGGCCATGCACTACGCCAACGAAGTGGCGATCGCCGCCAAATACCTCAGTCGCAGTTCCACGCGTATCCTCGTCAGCGAACACAACACCGTCTCGAAATCCTTCGGCAACCTCAAGGGACTCAAGCGGTTCGCCATTCCCTTCGCCGTCCGCTATCTCTATCCCCTCGCCGACGAAGTGGTAACGGTTTCTAAAGGTGCAGCGCAAGCCTTAGCTCGAGCCAGCGGTTTAGACCGGGTTCGCGTGGTGTACAATCCCGTCGTGACCCCCCAATTGCGCGATCGGGCCGCCGAAGCGATCGATCGTCCCTGGTTTCGACCGGGAGAACCTCCGGTATTTCTCGGCGTCGGGAAACTCGAGGCTCAAAAAGACTTTCCCAACCTGATTCGCGCCTTTGCCAAAGTTCGGCAAAAACAGCCCTGTCGCCTGGGAATTTTGGGCTGGGGACCCGATCGCGACGCTCTCGAAGCCCTGATTTCCCAACTCCATCTCGAGAACGACGCCGCCTTACTCGGTTACGCGGACAATCCCTATGCGTACATGGCGCGATCGAAAGCCTTCGTCTTGTCCTCCGCCTGGGAAGGCTTACCCACCGTCTTAATTGAAGCCTTGGCGTTAGGCGTTCCCGTGGTTTCGACCGATTGTCCCAGCGGCCCGTCAGAAATCCTCGACGGCGGCCGGTACGGAACCCTCGTTCCGGTTGGAGACAGCGACGCCTTAGCCGACGCCATGACGGAGGTTCTCGAGGGAGGGGGTAAATCCGCACCTCCTGAGTGGCTCGATCGCTTTACCAACGAGAGTGCGGTCGCAGCGTATTTGCAACTGATGAAGGTGAAGCCCCATGAGTCGTCCGACGGTTAGCATTATCGTTCCCTCCTACAATCGCGCCTATATCATCGATCGCGCGATCGACAGCGTTCTGGCGCAAACCGTCGCAGACTGGGAACTCATCGTGGTAGACGACGGGTCGAAAGACAATACGCAACAGGTGGTCGAACAGTTTGGCGACTCGCGAATTCGCTACCTCCGCCACGATCCCAATCGAGGGGTTTGTGCGGCACGCAATACTGGAATCGAGGCCGCCAGCGGAACCTACGTCGCCTTTCTCGACTCCGACGATCGGTGGCGTCCCGAAAAGTTGGAAAAGCAACTGCGCGTCTTCGCCAATTCGCCGCCCAAGGTTGGCATCGTTTACACTTGGCTGGGGTTTACCGACGCCCAAGGAAATCTCAAGCGCGTCCGCAATCCTCGCGATCGTGGAAATTTGCGAGAAAACCTGCTATTTTCCAATTTAATCGGCACGCCCTCGACGGTAATGGTGAAACGAGACTGTCTCGATCGTGGCGTGTGGTTCGATCGCCAACTGCGATGCGGTGAAGATTGGGATTTTTATTTACAACTGGCGCAAGTTTGCGACTTCGAGGTCGTCCCCGAAGTGTTAGTGGACTACTGCGACGACGAAACCAGTCGTTCTACGGACGGTGCGAAAGCCACGAAAAATAGTCAAATCGTCATAGAAGGTCATTTAAGATTATTTGAGAAATATCATCGCCCTCGGGATCTCGCCGCGACAACGTTAGGGACGTTAGAGCCTCACGAAAAAGCCGCGTACTTGTTCGATCTCGGGCGACGGTTGATGTGTCATGGAAGGCTGGCACGGTCTTCAGAAGCCATTCAACGGGGTCAGTATTATTTGGGGTTAGCTTGTCGGGTGAATTCCAGACAGCCCTATTTAAGAATGCACTATCTGGTTTCGCAGTTCGGCGGAAACTTTTACGGGAAAGCGATCGAGTTTGAAAATACGTTGAAACGGTCTTTAAAGTCTGTACTTCAACCGATTTTCAAAAAATACAATTTTTCAAAAAATATATAAAAAATCGATCGTTTTAAATTTTAAAAAAAGTATTTGTTAATACAGAATTTGAACTCAAATACTGTATTTTTAAACTCCAAAAGCCCCTCTATTCCCCTATCCCCCCAACGCAGCGGGGGGCTAAGGGGGGATGTGGTGAAGATTTCTTGAAACCCAGCCTATTGGAACAGAATGGAGTATGATAGTCTCTACGTTTTTTGAGATTTGGGTTTAACGGGAATTAGGCGATCGCGATCGTCTGGATCGATGTCGTAGGCTGCCCCAAAACCCACGACAAACCGTCCCGAAACGGGCGTTAAAACAAATAACTGAAAGTCTTCTAAATTCCGCAAGACATCGATGAGAGCGCCAAATCGTTCTCGAAAGCGATCGAGCGTTCGATTCCAAACCTCTGTATTACGAGCGATCGTCGCGACGCGACACTCGAAGGACAAACGGCGACGGGCGAAAATTTCCTCAGTTTTGGACTCGTCTTCAATCAGTAAAATACTCGCCTGGGGATTGGCAAGTAAATTTTTCGTGTGACTTGACAAACCGCTGATGTAGATATACAAATTCTGGGTTTCGTCCGTGACAAACGGAGCGTAACTCGCGTGAGGTTTTCCCGAAGTATCGACCGTACTCAGCATCAAACTGCGGAGCGATCGCACGAAATCTCGATATTGAAGTTGCGCTGTTTCGAGAGAACTCATAAGTTTTATCGCTACAGTCTTGACTGAGAACGTGCACCGGCCAATTTCAGGCGATTTCCCCAACTCGGTTTGAGTAGTACGACAGCTTAGTCGAGTTGTGTGAGGTTATTTTACAACGAAGCCCGATGCTTTCTTTAGCAACACGAGATCCCATCTCGAAAAAACCGAGTCCTTAGCCTTTACGCCTGCTGCCAGAGGAACTCAGACACAATAGGAACATTTAAAACCACTGAAATCACGGCCCGGGTTGAGCTACGGCGCGATCTTGCCACTCCGAACCAACAGAAGAGTTAGTCTAACCTACGGCTCCATTAAGGGCGTCCCATTCTCGCTGAAGTGAGTTTTTCAGCGTACCACATACCTGCAGGAGTTCCATTATATGTGAAATTACCAGACATAGCATTTCCTGAAAGGCGACCACTCCCCTCCCCTGGTGGACGAGACGTATAACCTGCGAAAACCTGGGGTTCGCTCTCACGTTCGAATTCAACTCTCATGACTCCCCACCGTTTGCCTGCACCACGCTCTAGAGTCATGACTGTACCTTGGATTTCAGTAATACGTCCTCTCAAGTTAACTAGAAATCCAGATATAGAGTTTCCTTGCTGCTCTACCACCAGTACCCCGTTGCTAGTCCCGTGTACGAAGCGCCATGTTCCAGTTAAGTCGAAACTCGTTTGGGCACAGGCTGGATTGCTACAAAGAGCGAGGAGAGCAAGAGATACAGCAATCAAAACCTTAATCGAAATCTTAAAGTTACGATACATCGTACTTAGCAAATCTTGTTAGAGGTTTAGTAATGCTAATGGATTCTTAAATTTTACTTCCATGAACTGAAGTAAAAAGCGTCTAACTCTCGATTAGGCTGCAAGTGCAGGATAACTTCCCCACTAGAGGTATTGTTAAGCACTGACGATCGCCCTCCAAGACTCTAGACAGTTATCCCACAGTGACTAGATAAAACGCTAGATTAGGGACGTTTTCTCCTTCGTAGCACATCCCTTCGCACCTCGTCGAACACCTCGCCGAACGTCCTTCGACACCTCCCATCAACAAGGGAAGGATGGGTGGAGTTGCGATCGCACAAGTGAGATACACCCGTTCTTGGATGTTTCACCCCCTTTCATCCCGACGAGTTGAAGCTGACGTTAAGATCTGCTCCCAACGCTAAACTGCATCCGATAATAACACTAGCCTCAGACCCTCTCGCGTCTTAACTGAAAGCGTCTATGTTAGCCCTGTTAATTTTATTCTTCACCGTCCTGCTCTTAGTGGCCTTTACTCCCCTGCTCGGCTACTTCGACAACAAGTGGATTTTGCCGTTGATGTGGGGATTGTTCGCCGTTTTTACCCTACTCGGATGGCTGGTTTTCCTGGGGATCGGTTGGCTGAACGTCTAAAATCGACGTTCTCGGCTCGTCTGGTGAGGGTTCGAGGGATTGTGCCGAACTCGACACCCAACGTTCGATCGCCTCGGGTAACGGTTGGCGTCGTCGCTTGTGAGGGTCGATGCAAACGTGGCGCGTGGTCGCACGGCTGGCTCGGCGAGAGCATCCCCTTACGAAAATATCGTAAATGACTTCAAATTCGCTCGAACTGAGTTGATTGGGGGCAAGTCGAACTTCGATCGCGTCGCCACAAAAAAGCGGTTGAAAAAAATCGATTTCAGCCCGCACGATGGGAACGGCCACATCAGAACCGCTAAAAAACGAACGCAGATCGATTCCGGATTCAGCGATCGCCGCTTCGTAAGCTTCGTGACAGACTGACATTAAACTGGCAAAATATACAACACCCGCCGCATCAGTATCGGCAAAGCGGATCGTGCGGAAATAGGTCATGGGCGGTTAAAGTGAACGAACTTCCCTTTTACCTCGAGTCACGTCTTCGTATCGGCTCTCGAAGCGAGGACAGGCCAAACCCGCAAACGGGACGGGGGAAAGACAGCAGCGGTCGTTACCGCATCCGGTCGAGACGTTCGACGTTCGTTTCAACACCTCATCATAATCGAGTCGAGTGCGATGGTTCGAGCTGAGATTTTCACCCAAGCTAAACAAGGCAATCCCGAGGCGATCGCCTCGTTAATGAACCAGTCGCTGCAAGTCAAGCAGATTACGGTCAACGTGAGAGTCGACGGAAATCATCTGTCGGCGATCGCCACGGGAGAACGACCGCCAGATCGAGATTTTATGGTCGACTTCGTCCGCCGGGGTTTGGAAAAACTCAACACCGGCTCGATCGACCGCGTTACTGTCCTCGCGTTCGTGCGCGAGAGTACCGTTCCCCTTTGGCGCGAAACGATCGCCCTCGAGACGCCGAGACACCCCGACGCGATCGCCTCCCACCCCCTAGACCCCTCGACGAACGGATATCGCCACCGACAGAGTCCAGAGACGCTCTTAGCCTCCCCCATCCCCCGCAAACTCGCTCGCAAACGTGCTCGCCGACGCCAACAAACGAAAACCGCCTTCGATCGCCTCAAACTCGCAATCGGTGTCCTCCTGTTTTTCATCGTCTCGGCATTCTCGGTTAGTTTAGCTGCGATCGTCAAACTTTTTACAACCCTGCTGGCTGAAAATTCTCTGTATCGCATTCAGTTTCTCGGCGATCTCATGCGCGGTATCGAGATTGCCGAAATTTTCAATATTTTAGTCTTTGCGATTCTCGGCTTGGGATTGGGACTCGCCACCGTTTTCGTCCCCAGAAAATTCGGGATTCGCTTTAACGTCGCCGTCGTCATCGTCCTGCTTCCGGTGTTGTTGAGTGTCGGTCCGATCGTACGTTACGACAACTGGATTCAAGAGTTTTCGACGAACGAAAATATTTCGGCGATCGAATCTAAAGACCGTACCGATGACTATCTCGAAGGCAAAGTCTCTCAAACGGGAATTTTGGGATTTTATTTACACACCGCACGCTATCCTTCCTTACCCGTACGTATCGCTCAATTAGATTCTGTCGATATTCTCGAATCGAGGGTCGTTTCCCATGTTGAAGGCAAAATGGGACTGACCTCCAAAAAACTTTCCCTTGCCTTTGCTATTTGTATGTGGGGAATTCGCCTATTTTACTTTTTCGTGTCGGCAATTACAGTTATCGCCCATTTCGGACAAGGGGTCGATTTAGCCAATCGCATCGTCGATCGTTAACCAGAAAAAGAACAGTATTTCTACTGCTCTTTTTTCGATTATTTTAATAAAAATTAACGGTTGTTGCCCTCGGGTGGAGTTGCAATCTCTTGTAATTGAGTGACGACCCGTTCGCCGAAATCCGAATCCGTGTTCGCTAAGGTGAGCAGTTGTAAATATTCTGGAGGCGTCAAACCGACCTCATCGATTACTTCGATAATTTCGGCTTCGAGTTCTCGTTCGATGCGTTGAAGTTCTGAGGTGGTTTCTGCTTCTTGTAACTCGTTTCCTCGGCGATCGAGTAAATCGAGAATTTGTAAATAGGCTGTGGCGAACTGACTGACTTTTTCAGACGAAATCGTATTAGAATCTACCGTATCGGGAACAGTAACTTCGGGAATCGCCGTGTTATTTTCCGTGGCGGAGGTGGTGTCGTCGGCTCGGACGATCGCGCTGAAGTTGAAACAGAACAGCCACACGCTGAGGGCGATCGCAACGACGGCGCGAAAGGAAAAGCGTTTGAAATAACGGTTGGTGAAATCGCTCATGGAAACCTAAGACGGACAGTGCAAAATAGTACGATCGCCTCACAACCGATACTGTCGAAATACGTCGCTGGCAACGCGATGTAGCAAACTGTGGCGATAGGTGAGGGCGTTCGTATCTACACTGTACCCGCCTCCGATGACACAGGCTACCGGGTAGCCCGCCCCGACACAAGTACTCAACACCTGCATTTCCCGCCGAAAAATCCCCGTATCTGTCAGTGCGAGCTTTCCGAGGCGATCGTCGATGTGCGGATCGACTCCAGCATCGTACAGCACCAAATCCGGCTCGACTTGAGACAAGACATCGGGGAGGTATCGCGCCAAAGTTTTTGACATACTCCCCAGCCTGAAGGCGTGGGGATTCTCCAGACCTCACGGTTCTAGATTTCTGGTTCGGCGACAACCCTTACTACCCATTGTTGCCAATAAGTACCAGAGGGGTTTATCTCCCCAGACGTTTTCCCCATTA
>NZ_JAQNCQ010000289.1:0-11929 GCF_028368005.1 Geitlerinema sp. CS-897
GTCGATCGATCGCGATCGATCGGCCAGATCTCGGCGGCGCGGTAAGCCATCCCCCCGAGTTGTGATGTTAGATCTCGATCGATGGGAACAATTGCGATCGTGCTGTCGAGACGAGGCAGCCTTCGATCGCCTCAAAGGGATTTTAAGAGAGATGGGGATGCCAATCTCGCGGGAGTTACTATCCCCACAAAATCTATCTTCAGAGGCGGCACTCGCTCGGGCGCAGCGTCAAATTCAACGTCAACAAGCGCTCGCGTCCACGATCGCTCGCATTCGCGAATCCCTCGACCTCCACGATATTTTTCATACCACCACCTCCGAACTGCGTCAGCTCCTCGATGCCGATCGCATTGCGATCTATCGGTTTTACGAGGACTTTAGCGGTCAGTTCGTCGCCGAGTCCATCGCACCCGGCGGCGTTCCTCTGTTGTCGAAATACGCCGAGACTGTCGAGACGGCGGTGGTGACGTCCCCAGGGATTCACTTTGAATCCAACAGCTTACCCCTCACCCAATCCGGAAAATCTCCAGCGCAAATCCTCGAGGAACATGGTTCGCCCGTGTCGGCGATCGTGCCGATTTTAGAAGGAGAGTTTTTGTGGGGCTTGCTGGCAGCCAGTCATGCTGAAGCCGATCGCCCTTGGCATCCTGACGATGTCGAACTCCTCGAACAAGTCAGCATCAATCTCGGCGTCGCCCTCAAACAGTCGAAACTGCTCCACCGCACTCAGCAGCAAGCCCAGCAACTGGCGAAAGCAGCACAGCGTCAAAAAATGCTGACGGTGACGATCGAGAAAATTCGGCGATCGCTCGATATCGATACGATTTTTACGACGACCACTCACGAGGTCCGACAACTGCTCGATGTCGATCGCGTGGCGGTATACTATTTCAACCCCGATTGGAGCGGACAGTTCGTCGCCGAATCCGTCTCTGAAGGCTGGACGAGCCTGTTAGAGTTACAGATGACTGTGCCTCAAGTTCAAGGAAATTTGATGGCTTGTCCGAAAATGAAAGTCTTGGTGGAAGCGCAAGATCGAAACCCCAGCGATGAGAAGGAGGTTCCCCTTCATCCCCGTCAGGTGTTTACGGTTGAAGATCTCGAACGCGCCGGGTTTCAAGCGTCTTATTTAGAGGTTCTCAAACTCTATCAGTGTCGCGCGTATGCGATCGTCCCCATTTATCAAGGTAATACCCTCTGGGGAATGTTGGCCGCCTATCACAACGCCGCACCGCGACAGTGGGAAACGGCAGATGTAGAGCTGTTGGTGCAGATTAGCGAACACCTCGGCGTCGCGTTGCAACAAGCCGAACTCCTCGAACAAACGCGAATGCAAACTCGTCGCCTCGCCAAAACGTTACAGGACTTGCAAAAAACTCAAACTCAGTTAATTCACAGTGAAAAAATGGCGGGGTTGGGTCAATTGGTGGCGGGAGTCGCTCACGAAATTAACAATCCTGTTAATTTTATTTACGGAAACTTGACTTACGTTCGAGATTACGCTCAGGATTTGATCGATTTGATCGGCGTGTATCGCGAACAGGTGACAGAGCCGATCGAGGCTGTCGAAGAGAAAATCGACGAAATCGATTTGGAGTTTATCGTCGAAGATCTACCGAATTTGATTTCTTCGATGAAAACGGGAACCGATCGCATCCGTCAAATCGTGCGATCGCTGCGAACGTTTTCCCGACTCGACGAAGCTCAAAAGAAAACGGTCGATATTCATGAGGGAATCGATAGCGTGTTGTGGCTGCTCAAGCATCGCCTGACTTCGAGCCACGACGAACAGATTAAAGTGGTCAAAAAGTATACCCAACTCCCGAAAGTGACCTGCTACGCCGCTGAGTTGAATCAGGTGTTTATGAACTTGCTCAACAATGCGATCGACGCCCTCGAAGACTTAAAAGATCCGAAGAAAAAACCCACGATCGTTCTGGCAACCGAACAACTCGACGAAGATAATATTTTAATTCGCATTGTCGATAATGGTGGTGGAATTCCCGAAGAGATAAAACAGCGAATTTTCGATCCGTTTTTCACGACGAAATCCCCCGGAAAAGGAACGGGTTTGGGATTGTCTGTCAGCTATCAAATTGTCGTGGAAAATCACGGCGGCGATCTCAGTGTGAAATCGAAACTTGGTGTCGGAACGGAATTTGCGATCGAGATTCCGATTAAGTCGATCGATGGAGAGGAATAGTTGAGAGTTGAGAGTTGAGAGTTGAGAGTTGAGAGTTGATAATTGGAAGGTTGACGGCTGTTTTTCCACTTCGCAACCCATGATAAAACGCGCTCTGCTATTGCTCGGTCTGCTTTGGCTTCCCCATCCGGCTTCTGCTGCTTTTCCCGAACCCGAACGCAGCGAAACGGCGATGGTGGTGTCGGCGCATCCCCTGGCTAGCGAGGCCGGAATGGAAATGTTAGAACGGGGTGGAAACGCTGTCGATGCAGCCGTTGCAACTACCTTTGCAATTTCTGTCGTCGAACCCTTTTCGGCGGGAATCGGCGGTGGCGGGTTTTTGTTGCGCTACGACGCCGACGCGCAGGAGGTTACGAGTTTGGACTTTCGCGAACGTGCGCCGTTGGCGGCGACGGAAACCATGTATCTCGATGAATCGGGGGAAGCGATCGCGCGATCGAGCCTCGACGGATATCGAGCCGTCGCCGTCCCCGGAACGGTGGCAGGATTGTACGAGGTTCACCAGCGTCACGGAAGCTTACCGTGGGAAACGGTGGTGCAACCGGCGATCGCTCTAGCACGAGAGGGTTTCCCCGTCAGTCGTCGCTTCGTGGGTGCAGTGGAACGGCGGCGAGAAATGTTGCTCTCCAACGATGCGGCGAAAGCGGCGTTTACGCAAAACGGCGAGTTTTACGAGGTGGGAGATACGTTAGTTCAACGCGATCTCGCGGTGACGCTAGAACGCATCGCCGCCGATCCCGAGAGTTTTTATACCGGAGAGATTGCTAGGGCGATCGCTTCAGATATGGCAGCCCACGGCGGACTGGTGACGTTGGAGGATTTAGCGGCGTACCGTCCCGTTTGGCGCGATCCGGTGTGCGGTCCGTTTCGTCAAGTGCGGGTTTGTGCGATGGCACCGCCGTCTTCGGGTGGGGTTCACCTGCTGCAAATCCTCAATATCCTCGGCGATACCGAGATCGAAAGCTGGGGATGGCATCACCCGGACGCGTTGCATTTACTCGTCGAAGCCATGCGCGTCGCCTACGCCGATCGCGCTGAGTATTTGGGCGATCCGGATTTTGTCGAGGTTCCCGTCGCCGAACTCACCAGTCCCGAGTACGCGGTACTGCGTCGGGAGGCGATCGACATGGAACGGGCTACGCCCTCTAGCGACGTGAAACCGGTGGACGAGGAAACGTTACGACGGTTGCGGGAATCTCGCGATACCAGTCATCTGACGGTGGTAGACGGCGATCGCAACGCAGTCAGCCTCACGTTTACCGTCAACGGTGGCTTTGGGGCGGGGGTCGTGGCGGCGGGAACGGGAATCCTGCTCAATAACGAAATGGACGATTTCGCGATCGCCCCAGGCGTGCCGAATCTGTACGGGTTAGTCGGCGGTGAAGCTAACGCCATCGAAGCGGGAAAAACGCCCCTGTCGAGTATGACTCCGGCGATCGTTACTGAAAACGGTCAGTTGCGACTGGCACTGGGAGCGCCGGGAGGCAGTACGATTATTACCACCGTGCTGCAAGTGTTGCTCAACGTGGTGTTGTACGACATGGACGCCGGGGAAGCCGTGGCCGCACCGCGACTGCACCATCAATGGTTGCCCGATCGCACGATCGTCGAACGCTGGGGATTCGACGCCGCCACCACCGAAGCCTTAGAAAATCGCGGTCACGAGTTGATGGTTTGGGACGGTTGGGGTAATGCTAACGCCATCGTCGTGACGCCAGACGGGATCTTAGAAGGGGCTGCCGATCCGCGAGGGGAAGGAACTGCGCTAGGGTTGTAAGGCTAGAGTTACTGTTGAGGACGTGGCGATGCCGACTCAGTTAATTGCACTTTTGGCTGCGTTGTTGTTGTCGTGGTTGGTGTTTACCTGGTTAATTCGCGTGGTGAAGACGACGATTACCACGGCAATTTCGATCGCGGCGATCGTGTTGGTGTTACAGGTGGTGTTCGGTATCGATCCCGATATTCTCTGGCAAGAAATTCTTCGCTTTGCTCGGACGCTTCAAGAGATGTTTCAGAACGTCTCTAACGAACCGTCTAAGTTGGGGAAATAGTTGAGAACCACAGAGAAGGCGATCGCTTTAAGTCGTCCAACAATAGGTAAAGATACCTGTATTTCACAACAACTTAGAAGGTCTTTATCATATTTCGTACCAAAAATAGCAACCTCGTAATAATTCATTACATTCAAAAGTCATTGAGGTGACGACCTTTCCCGATAGAGTTGTCAGACCGTTCTTCTCGGGCGATCGACGAAATCCACGACAAGCTTTTGATAGAATTATGAAAATCTCGCCGCGACCGTTTGCGTCAGCGTTGCGGATCGAACTCGCAGTTCCCCGTCAATCCGGATAACAGTTTTCCAAATGGCGCGGGTCTGCGGTATCCTCATGACGGTTAGCGCCCCACTCTCAAGAGATGGGGAAACAGTCTTAACCTTTCGTGCCAGATTGACGACCCCAGTTGGGATTTAATAGAGAATAAGAATAACCATGAGATATCGTGCGTTAATTGCCGGACTCGTCGCGCTCTGCGTTGGATTCCTAACCGCTTGTAGCGAAGAACCCGTCAGCCTCCTGAGCGATCGAACCTACACCTACGACCAGATAAGAAATACCGGACTCGCCAACAGTTGCCCGCAACTTCCCGAAACCGCACGGGGCGAATTTTCCCTCGACAGCGGAGAGTCTTACATTCTCACCGATTTGTGCTTGGAGCCGACTAGCTACTTCGTCAAAGAAGAACCGACGAACAAGCGTGAAGAACCCAAGTTTATTGGAGCGAAACCCCTGACTCGTTACACCTCGTCTCTCGACCAAGTGACGGGGGATTTAATTCTCGATAACAACGGGGTTTTGAGCTTTAAAGAAAAAGAAGGTATCGACTTCCAAGCGATTACCGTACAACTTCCCGGTGGCGAACAAGTTCCCATGCTTTTTACCATCAAGAACTTGGTGGCTCAAACTCCCGGCGGTCAAAACGGAATCAGCACGTCGACGGATTTAAAAGGACAGTATAAAGTCCCCTCCTATCGCGGTGCTACTTTCCTCGACCCGAAAGCTCGCGGTCAAGCCACGGGATACGATAACGCTGTCGCACTTCCGGCGGCGGCTGACAACGAAGAAATCGTTCGGGAAAACGTCAAACGGACTCCCGTATTAGACGGTGAAATCGAATTGCAAGTCTCGAAAGTCAACAGCCAAACTGGAGAAGTTGCGGGAATTTTCCAAGCTATCCAACCTTCAGATACGGACTTAGGGGCTAAAGAACCGGTAGAGGTCAAAATTCGCGGTTTGTTCTACGGTCGCGTGGAACCAGCGATGTAAGGTTTGCGCTTTTAGGCAATTCTTTTTTTCAGCCAATTTTTTGGATTTACTTTGAATGCGGTCGTTTGGGATAACCTCCAGACGGCCGTTTTTACGATGAAGAGGGAACGGGGAACGGGGAACAGTCAGCAGTGAAGACAGTTTTCAGCTTCCTCTCTCTTCATCCCATCACTGGTGACTGGTGACTGGCGACTGGTGACTGGCGACTGGTGACTGGCGACTGGTGACTGGCGACTGGCGACTGGTGACTGGCGACTGGCGACTGGTGACTGAAAAAATCATGTATTGGTACGACGGACGACTTTACAATTCGACGACACTGCAACTAGACGTGACCGAACCGGGACTGTTGTACGGTGCAACGGTGTTTACAACGCTGCGGGTTTACCAGCAGTCGCTACAGCATCCGCGAACCTATTGGGAAGGTCATTTACGGCGGTTGCGGGAATCCATCGAACGGTTCGAGTGGAATTCGCCAGATTGGAACTGCATTGATGAGGGTGCAAAACGGCTGTGTTCGGACTTTCCGGTGTTGAGAATCGCACTGTTTTCCGACGGACGGGAGTTGATAACGGGGCGATCGCTCCCTGGGGATTTATTGCAACGACAGCAACAGGGAGTTGTGGCGTGGGTGGCGGAGAAACCGCAGTTTCGTCGTGCAATTCCCGAGACGAAAACGGGAAATTACCTTCCGGCGTGGTTGGCGTTGCAACAGGCGAAACGGGAGGGTGCGGCGGAAGCCATTCTGACAGATAGTTACAGCCGTTGGTGTGAAACCAGTACGGGGAATCTCTGGGGGTGGTGTGAGGGGAAATGGTGGACGCCACCGTTGGAGGTAGGGATTTTACCGGGGTTGGCGCGAGAACAGATTTGCGATCGTGCGAGTTGGCACAATATCAGTATCGGTCAACAGCCTTGGTCGGAGTCGTTAGTGGTGAAGTTCGAGGCGATGGCGTATACCAACAGTGTCGTCGAAGTGGTTCCGATTTGGAAGGTGGTAACAGGGAACGCTGAAGCGTCGTTAACGTTCGATCCCGATCTTCCGAGTCTTAGTGAATTGCGATCGCTCCTCGCAGGCGATCTTTATTGAATAGTCTGGGTGGGTGGTATTATACAGTAATGATGAAAACAGCTTATAGTGGTTTGCATTTATGATTTGTTCTCAATGCGGAAGTGAACATCACGTCAAAAATGGCCATGCCTATTATGGAAAGCAGAGATTTAAATGCAAAGATTGTGGTCGTCAGTATGTTGAGGGATCTCAATACCAACATATTTTTCAAGAAACTTGGGAATTGGTCGTTCGCGAAGCGGAACGGAGTTCTCTCGACTTCTTTTAGAAAAAAGGCTCTTCCGACATTGGTATGTGAGGTAAATGCCTGTAGCCTCTATCTGGAAAGGGATTTCGCGATTTGAGCCCCCTTTTTATACAGTTTAGTGAAAACTCCTTCCCTGTAAGGGTTTCAGCTATTTTTTGCATAGTAAGTTCGGAAGAGCTAGAAAAAATATCCTTAGCTGGTATTTCTCGGGCTGCAAGAATTTCTATACGACATCTTCAAGACTATGTAAATAAGAAGTTGGCACAGATTCCTCGAAAAGTTGAAGTGATGCCAAAAAAAAGGAGAAACTGATTGTTCAAATGGATGAACCCTGGTCGTTTGTCGGCCGCAAGCCAGTCAAGCAGTGGGTTTGGCTGGCTTTAAATGCTGAGATGCGCGAAATTGTTGGTGTCTATATTGGTGCGCGAGATCGAGAAGCGGCACGAAAATCATGGGAATCTTTGCCTCCTGTTTATCGTCAATGTGCTACTGGCTATACCGATCTTTGGGAATCTTCTCAAACTGTTTTGCCTAGCAAACGACATAAAGCTGTTGAAAAGGATTCGGGAAAAACCAGTTATATTGAAAGATTCAACAATACTCTTCGTCAGCGTGTATCTCGACTCGTTCGTAAAACCTTATCTTTTTCTAAAAAGTTAGAAAATCACATCGGTGCGATTTGGTATTTCGTCCATCATTATAATGCTTCAATCCGCGCTCGTCATCATCACTGTGCATGACTACCGGGCGTGTCATCAATTAGGAAACTTGACTAAATCACCGTGATGTGTGTGTGAGAGGGATTTAGAGCCGCCAAATTACAGATGCTGCCAGGTAAATTCCCCCAAAAAAGTAATGGTAGGGTGTGTTACGCGGTTAAAAAATGGGTTTGAAATCTAGTCAATGAGATTTCCGCATAACGCACCGACTGAAACATTTCAACAGTTGTCGGGCGAGCATCGCCCACCCGACGAACCACGAACTTATTCTGTACCTTCAATCGGTGCGAAACCGTGACGCTGGATGTTTTCAGTAATCGTGCGCGGTTCTAAAAATTGTAAAACGTAATCCGAACCGCCTGCTTTAGAACCCACACCAGACAGTTTGAAACCGCCAAAGGGTTGACGAGAAACGATCGCCCCCGTAATTCCGCGATTGATATAGAGATTTCCCACTTCAAACTCCGCCATCGCGCGATCGATATGGGACGGAGTGCGCGAATACAAACCCCCCGTCAAGGCGTAATTCGTCGAGTTCGCCACCGTTAAGGCTTCGTCGAAATCCTTCACTTTCAACACCGCCAACACCGGCCCGAAAATCTCCTCTTGAGCGATCGTTGCATCGGGAGACACTTCTGTAAACACCACGGGGCCGACAAAATATCCCGGTTCTGGCGAGGGAGTTTCGATCGCCACCTTTCCCTCTTCCTTCCCTTTTGTAATATACTCGCGAATCCGTTGCTGGGCTTTCGCGTCGATGACTGGCCCCACTTGCGTACTGGGTTTCGACGCATCCCCCACATTGAGCGATCGCACCGCTTCGACTAACCGCGACACAAAGCTATCGTACACAGATTCAACAACAACAACTCGAGAACAGGCCGAACATTTCTGGCCGCTGTAGCCAAACGCCGACTGAACCACACCCGCGACAGCTTGGTCTAAATCCGCACTTTCATCGATAATAACCGCGTTTTTACCGCCCATCTCGGCGATGACTCGCTTCAAATGTTTTTGTCCCGGTTGTAACACCGCAGCTTCGCGGTAAATCTGACATCCGACTTCCTGAGAACCCGTAAAGACGATGGTGTTGATGTCGGGATGTTTCACCAAATGCGCCCCCACCGTCGAACCTTTTCCGGGGATAAATTGAAACACGCCTTTGGGAATTCCCGCTTCGATGAGGATTTCCGCTAACTTCGCCGCGATGACGCTAGAGACTTCCGCCGGTTTCAGCAGGGTGCAGTTTCCCGCCACTAACGAAGCCACTGTCATCCCGGTGGGAATGGCGAGGGGGAAATTCCAGGGGGAAATGACGAGGGTGATTCCGCGAGGTTGGTAGTGGTAGCGGTTGTTTTCGCCGGGGATGTCGTAGTTCGCCCCGGATTCGAGACGTTCCATCTCGTCGGCGTAGTAGCGACAGAAATCGATCGCCTCCGAGACTTCCGCATCGCCTTCTTTTAACGGTTTCCCCACTTCAAACACCATGACGGCGTTGAGTTCGTGGCGACGCTGTTCGAGGAGTTCGGCGGCTTTGCGAAGGATGGATGCGCGATCGATCGCTGGAGTTCGCCGCCACTGTTGAAATGCAGCTTTGGCGGTAGCGACAGCGAGATCGGCTTGTTCGATGGAAATTTGTCCGACAATTCCCACCACTTCCTCGGGATTGGAGGGATTGAGAGAGTTTACACTCTCGAGAGTTTCGCGGTATTCTCCATCAATCCAGGGACGATAAGATTGTCCGAGTTGCTGGTGGAATTGCGCGATCGCCGTCAATCCAGTTTCTCGCAATTCGGCTTGGGCGTAATCGCTATCAGCGACGTTGGGGAAGGGTAACGTATCCGGGGCGAATTCGGGTTTTTCGGGATCGGGTTTTGGCGGGGCGATTAACGCCTCGATGGGGCGATTTTCCAAGTTCTGACGCAAAAAGGAACTGTTCGCCGTGTTTTCCAGTAACCGCCGAATCAGATACGACATTCCCGGTAACAGTTCGCCGTAAGGACAGTATACGCGCACCCGATGTCCCCGCCCGGCGAGGACTTTCGCCAGTTTGTCCCCCATTCCGTAGAGAACTTGCATTTCGATGCGGCGAGGGGGGATTTTCAGGGTTTCGGCGATCGCGCAGGCTAAGGCTTGCGATCGAACGTTGTGACTCCCGATCGCTGCATATATATGAGTGTGATTTTCCAACAACAACCGTGTCAAACGCTCGAAGTTGGCGTCGGTGGCGGCTTTGTCGTTGTAAACGGGCTGTTTCCAGTGGTGTTGTTGCGATCGAATCGTCTCCCGATCCCAATACGCCCCTTTGACTAAGCGTACCGTCACCGGGGTTCCCCGTTCCTTCGCCCAGTCGATTAACTCCTGTAAATCCCGTTCCGACTCGCGAAGGTATCCCTGTATCGTCATTCCGATGTCGCGGCGATCGCGAAACTCGTCTTCGAGAAGGATTTTTTTGAGAATCGCCAGAGTCAGATCTTTATATTCGTACTGTTCCATGTCGAAGTGAATCGCCGCCCCCACTTTCGCCGCATGACGCAGTAAATCCCGAACGCGATCGCTGACGCGGCTTTCGCTTCCTTCGGCGTCGAGGGGATCGAATTGGGAGTAAAAGGCGGTGAGTTTGACGGAAACTTGTACTCGTGGGAGGGGTTCGCCCTCGGCTTCGTCGATTTGTGGAACGGAACTCCAAGTTTTCGCCGCCTCGGAAAGCGTCGTCATCAATTCCAGGTAGCGATCGAAATACTGTTGCGCTTCGGCTTCGGTGATGACGGCTTCGCCGAGGAGATCGATGGTAAACGCCAGGTTGTCTTTACGGAGGCGTTCGACGGTTTTGACGACTTTGGCTAAGTTTTCTCCAGCGATGTATTTATAAGCCAGGGTTTCGACGCCAGTTGAAACCGTCGTCGCGGCGAGTTGTCCCGGTACGGAGTCGCCGCCGCTAAAATTAATCAGTTGTTTGAGAGCGTCGGGAAGTTCGACTTCTTCGGTGGTGAGGTATTCTTGCAGGTGACGGGCGATTTCGGCTTTGCTTTGCAAGGCGGGTAAACAGTCGATGAAGCGGAACAACTGCACCCGCAATCCGGGGTTACTCATCGCCCAGTCGAGGAGTTTGTCGTCCCAGCGCATGCGATCGCGCATTTGGGCGAAAAAACTCCCTTTTTCGCGAGTTGCGGCGAGAAGTTCGCAGGCGATTTCTTGGGTTCTGGCTTCGTAGGGATGGCTGGCTGTCATGGGTGCGATCGCTGCTTAATTTAAGTTCACAAAAAGAAGGTGTTAAGAAACGGAAACGATCTTAATTTTAGGTGATGGAGTTAACCCTCGTTCCCCGGTCGATTTCTGTTTTTGTTAAGGTTCGATCGCTTTATTTTTTAGAATGATTTCTAGATATCTCCAAAACTCTATAACTTAGTCCCAGCAATGGATTTAGGAAGTTTTATCCCAAGTCAATATTTAGCAAGACCCACGAATTTTTAGGCTCTTCCGAACTTACTATGCAAGAAATCGCTGAAACCCTTACAGGAAAAGAGTTTTTGCTAAACTGTATAAAAAGTCCGCTAGTCGCTTTCTAGCGCCGAGTTTCAATCCCTCAAAGGGATTTTGGTGAATTTCAACGTTAATCTTGCTTGGCACAGCGATCGCGATACCTAGTTTCAATCCCTCAAAGGGATTTTGGTGAATTTCAACGGTGAAGCTGGCGGGGACGATGAAAAACTTCCTCGATGTTTCAATCCCTCAAAGGGATTTTGGTGAATTTCAACCCCGGCGCTTAACCGTTTCGCCTCGGGCAAGACGAAGACTGTGGTTTCAATCCCTCAAAGGGATTTTGGTGAATTTCAACGCGTCCATATGACTGTGTCGGACGGTAATAGAAGTTTCAATCCCTCAAAGGGATTTTGGTGAATTTCAACAAGGAGATTCTCGAGCGAATTAGATATCTCAGAGGTTTCAATCCCTCAAAGGGATTTTGGTGAATTTCAACGCCACCGAATACGAATCACGGTGCGGTCGTACCGTGTTTCAATCCCTCAAAGGGATTTTGGTGAATTTCAACTCGACGCTGAAATCGATCACACCGTCGCATTTTCTGTTTCAATCCCTCAAAGGGATTTTGGTGAATTTCAACCGGGCTGTTGAGGGAGCGATCGCAATCGTTCTAAGTTTCAATCCCTCAAAGGGATTTTGGTGAATTTCAACTCGCAAGAGAGGTTGAGTTGAGACTGTCGAGATGTTTCAATCCCTCAAAGGGATTTTGGTGAATTTCAACGTCGAACATCCCCGTGAAGGGGGCGATCGCATCGTCTGTTTCAATCCCTCAAAGGGATTTTGGTGAATTTCAACGACGCATTTTAGGCTTAAGCATGACAA
>NZ_JAQNCQ010000017.1:0-7390 GCF_028368005.1 Geitlerinema sp. CS-897
AATTGTGTACGCTCTATAAGATTCAACACCAAGCAGTTGAGACAGGTCGTATCTCCGATGACCCGACGCTGTGCGCTCAGGGATTAATTTCCCTTCTGACTCCCAACGTCTTAATGTAGATGGCGATACTCCTTTTATTTTGGCGGCTTCGGAAATCCTAAATTTACTCATGTAGTTATTTTAGCATAAGAAATGAATAGGGTTGAGTAACTTTAGTGAGAAATTTCCACTCTGTCTTCAACCCTCAATTCTTTACCCAACGCGATGACGAACGTAATACCGAACGCGATCGCGTGCGTTTGCCCCGATGATACCAACGGATTCAGAAAAGAGGGAATTCGCACAAAAAACTATACAGACGAGAGTTCGCGGGGTGTTTTCAAACTCTCAAAAAAGCCGTTCCAATCCTGAGTTTTGCCGCGATCTGCCGAGGTTTGTTTCACCTCAAACGTTGCGTTCGTCGCTTCAGGACGGTCTAACGCCCGCACGCAGAGTTCGGCGATATCGTCGCGGGTACATTGTCCCTTAATCGTGTCTCCCGTGGCGGCGACGAGAGGTTTTCCCCCCGGTTCTTCTGTCAGCGCACAGGGGCGAACGATCGCATAGGGAATCCCGCTGTTACGAAGGCTGTTTTCTCCTTCGAGTTTCCACGTCAGTAGTCCCCCCAACTGGTCGTTCATCCGCACCGCTGGCGGTTCTTCCTCTAAATTCAACCCCGGTTTACCGGGACGCGTCACCCCCGCCGAACTCACCATGACGAACTGCGGCACCGTTTCGCCACCGTAAGCACTTATCGATTCGAGTTCCAAGCGAAACGAACCGGGTTTGAACTTAGGATTGAGCGCTCCGTCGAACTCGAACTTACTCAACATGATTTGAAATGCCGTGATGCGATGGGCGGGAAAGGGTTCGTCCGTTTCGAGGGTTTTGGCGCGAAAGGTGGGGACGAGGTCGGAAAACGGCACGCGTACGGTCATCGGGATGTTATACACCGTATCGAAGCCGTAAACGTAGCTGATACCGTCCCATTGGTTATCGCTGCGAAGAATGAATTTGTAGCGGTTTCCGTCTCCCTTCAGGCGCAGTTGAATGCCTTCGTATTGCGATAAGTCTAACGGCGTTTCGAGGACTTGGGTACGCACGGAGGCGAAGCCGCCAGAATTGGCAGTAGACACGTTTCCACTAAAAACTGCCGCACCGGGAATTTGGTGAATGTCGCTGTTACTGACGCCGCCCATGACCACGTCGTCTACGGCTCCCCAGAGGTCGTTGAAGCGAGGAATCGGTCGGGTGAAGTCAAAAATCGTTTTTTCGTTTTGGCGGCGGCAGAGGTAGGGTTTCGCGGCGTTGACGAGGTTTTCGATGCCGCGATATTCAATATATTCGGGGGTTTCGACGACTTCGGGAAGGTAGAACTTCACTCCTTGATAGTATTTTTCGCGCGTGGGGGTGTCCCCTTCGACGGGCTGGACGCGGGTTCCGGTACAGCAGATGACGGCGCGAACGTTCTCGAACACTCGGAAATTCAAGGTTTCGGGAACGGTGATGTCGGCTTCGACGAGTTCGATGTCGGTTCCGAGGAGTTCCCGCCCCCGTCGGGCATCGCGAACGAGACCGCGAACGGGGATGTTGCGCTGTTGCAGTTGTTTGACGACGCGCTTTCCGACGCCTCCCGTCGCCCCGACGACGAGAACGAGACCGGGGGGTTTAGGGGGAGTCATGGCGGTGTCGTCGCGCATACCGAGTTTTTTCTGTATCCATCTAAAGTTGCCGAGGAAGGGAATTTCGCCGAAGAATCCGAGGGTTTGTAGAAACCGCCCGAAATCCCAGGGTTCGCGGGGTGGGTTGGCCATAATTACTGTGGTGAGGTGCGATCGACTGTGGGGTCTCGTTGTCATTTAATGTAAGAAATTCTGCTCAGACCTGCCAGTGCGAGCGATCGCCCCTGAGATTCTCCTCACGAGGATAGTCGGGAAATTGGAAGCCCCGCCTCTTCCAAGGGGCAAATCGACCCCAGAGGTATAGAGGCTTAGTGGTACAGAAAAGTCCTGAAACCCTTGTTAGAAAAGATATCGCCGTATTACAAGGGTTGCCCGCAAAATCCCAGATCGGTAAATTGCTACTGGAGATCCCCGGCATCTCCAAGATGCGTAAATTGCTGCCGGGGATCTGGCTTAATTTTCAGTACATATTTGATGTGTTTTGTCAATCCCAAATCTCGAAAAATTTTCTGCACCACAGAGGCACAGAGAACACAGAGAGAGGCTGGTAGAGTTGGGCGCACAGTTTGAGATTCGGATTCCTGCGCTGTTGACTGCTCGTCGTTCGCTGAAAAAAAGCCTGCTCTCTCGAACAGGCTTTTCTGGAATATCGGAAATTGCCAAAACAAACCGTTTATCTGAAACCCACGGCGGCTTGCCAAACGAACGCTAACAGCAGGAAGAATACCGGAATAATCGGAAGAACGTCCACGAGGGGATCGAAAATTTGATACGCTTCGGGCAGTTTGGCAAAAAGCAGAGCTGCTTCCATGTTGTTAAATCCTTCGATCGACAGGTTTTCTCATAATTCAAACAAATATTAACATAAGTGCTTCCTGTCGCTGGAAATGTAACGTTACGTTAAGCTGAACTCGACAACCAAGGGGCGAACTCCGTAGCGAATCGTCCTTCTAGAATGGCTTGGCGAATATGTTGGGTAAAGCGAATCAGTTCCGTAACGTTGTGTAACGAAAGCAGCGTATACGCTAACAGTTCCTGAGAGCGCACCAAATGGCACAGATAAGCCCGCGTGAAATTCTGACAAGTATAACAGGAACAGGTTTCGTCGAGAGGGCGATAATCTTCTCGGAACTTGGCGTTTTTGAGGTTCCACCGCTCGCCCTTGACGAACGCCGCCCCATGTCGCCCCAACCGCGTGGGAATGACGCAATCGAACAAATCGATCCCCGCTGCGATCGCCTGTGCCATTTCTCGATAGGTTCCCACCCCCATTAGATAGCGAGGTTTGTTTTCTGGCAGCAAAGGGGTCGTCGCTTTCACGATCTTCTCGATGAGTTCGGGGGGTTCCCCAACGCTGACACCGCCGATGGCGTAACCGGGTAAATCCAAGGCTTGCAGCGACTGCGCCGCTTTCGCCCGTAACTCGGGGTACACCCCACCTTGTACGATCCCGAACAACGCTTGCTCTTCTGTATTTTTGTGTGCGTCGATACAGCGTTTGAGCCAGCGTTCGGTGCGTGCGGTCGCCAGTTCCACGGCTTCGGGGGTTGCTGGGTAGGGGGGGCATTCGTCGAAGGCCATAATTACATCAGCACCGAGGGCGTTTTGGATAGCGATCGATCGTTCGGGCGTCAGGTGAATTATCGAACCGTCGCGGGGCGATCGAAACGTCACGCCGTCTTCCGTAATCGATCGCATCTCGCTGAGGCTAAATACCTGAAATCCGCCCGAATCTGTTAAAATCGGGCTGTCCCACGCCATAAACTGATGCAGCCCCCCCGCACCCGAGACAATTTGCTCTCCCGGTTGCAAGTGCAGGTGATAGGTGTTCGCCAGCACCATCTGCGCCCCCGTCGATTGCAGTTGGTCGGGCGTTAAAGTTTTGACGTTGGCCAGCGTTCCCACCGGCATAAAGCGCGGCGTTTCCACAATCCCGTGAGGCGTGACGAACACTCCGGCTCGCGCCCCCGTTTCCGGACACTGGGCTTGACAGTGATAACTAAATCGATCGCTCAAAAGTTAGCCTTTTTCTACAAAAGTTTACAAAAACGACGCCTATTCTAGCGCGAAAGCCACAGAGACCGTTTCTGCGATCGAGACTCCCCAATACGAACGAAACGGGTAGTCGCCGCTTCCCTAACGAGTTGCTATAGTTTAAGGGAGCGAACGGTAACTTCAGTTTACGTTTCTTTCATCGCTCGATTTCGGATACTTTTTCCGCGATCGCAGTATCATGATGTGATAAGCATGATAAGTTAATATCGTGGGGATTGCTGTGACCCAATCGTGCAACCGTCTCGAAAACCGACTCAGAGTAGGTCTCGTATGTTGTCCTGCTGCTGAGGTCGAAGGGGGCTAACCAAACCATGGCTAAATCCGACGATTTATACGCTTCCGAGCAAGCGCTTTACGAGCATTTGCTCGATTTAGTGAAGGTCGAGCAACCAGACCGGCTTCTCGATCGTTTTCGCTCCCTGTTCGTACAAGGGTCGGGATATCCCGATCCCGAAATTTCAGCGATCGTCCATCAAATTTCTAAAATCGACGAAGCCGAGCGAGAATTTAACAGCGTCCTCAACCGTTGCTGCCACATTCTCATCAACCACTGGCAGATGGACACGAAGTCCCAAGCTGCCATTCCTCAGCTCGTGAGCGCCATCGATCGCTCGGGAGAACGTCGGATGCAATCGCGAGACGCCCGACGGTTGCAGTTACTACTAAGTCAATTCAAACAAAGCGAAGAGTTCGTCACGCTTCAACGGCTCGTTCGCGTCGTCGATCGCACCGAAGATCGTAGCCAACCCCCCGAACAGCGACCCCTCAGCAGCTTGATCGGGCGGTATCCCTATCTCTACAACCACTCTCTGCTCAGCGACAGCAGCAGCTACGAACACCAACAAACAATCAAACAGCTTCAAGCCCAGAAACAACGATAGTACGAAATCCACCTGTCAAAGTACGTCACCTACAAGGTTCGACGGGCGCAACTAGCCCGTCAAAACCCCAAACTGCTCTACAACAAGCGCATTATCAAGCCCGTTCGCAACCCGACGTTACTCGACGATCGCGAACTCTATCTAGCGGTCAAGCAGTTCGCCGGACGCGCCGAAGGATCTTACACTTACAAAGACTTGGCGCAAAACTTCCGCACCCACACCAGCCAAACTCGCACCTACCGGGAGTTCAAAGAAGACTTGTTCGAGTATCTCATCACCACGGTCGATGAAGAATACGGCAAGCGGCAGTTTTACGAAAAACTGTACCAACATCTGATGAATACGCTACCTCAGTGCGACAACCAAAAACCGACAGACTTTTTGATTATTCGCACCTGTAGCCAGTTGTTGAACTTCTTGGTGGTGGAAAGCCCCCAAAATCCCAACCACTACGTTTTGATCGACCTGTTGTCAAACATCGGGCCGACGTTCGTGATGGCGTTACTGCTCAAAATTCTGCTGATTTGCCGAAAAGTGCGCCCTCACCTGGAAAAACGTTTTTCTATCCTGTTCGATCACTACGATCGCTCGACGCGCGAAGCCGTTCAGTGGCTCATCAAATCCCTCGAAAACCTGCAAGTGGCACTGAGTACCAACTTCGGCTCGGCAGACTTGTCGGTTCTCAGTCAGGCATCTTAAGATCGAACACAGAAACTCGATTCCAAACAGAGCCGTTCCCTCGAAGGTTAGGACTCCCCAATCTTCGATACTCTCCCCTCTCCACTCTTCCCTCTCCACTGATTATGTCGTCTCGCCGTTCATCAGACTTCGAACGAGAACTCGACGAAGCCATTTTTAGTTTTGCCGATATTCAAGCCGAACTGCACTACAAACAGGCTAAAAACGCCCTGCACGAGTTGGTCGATCGCTTGGATTTGAGCGATCGCGAACGAATGGGGTTAGAAGAACAAATTCGCGGCTTAGAATCGACCCTCGACAAACTCGAATCCGACGTGGTACAAATCGCCGCTTTCGGAATGGTGGGACGGGGAAAATCTTCGCTGCTCAACGCTCTCGTGGGAAAACCCGTTTTTGAAACCGGGCCGTTACACGGCGTCACTCAAACCAGTCAAAGCGTGGATTGGACGCTGACGCGGGACAGCCTCGGCGATGGCTTAGACGACGTGTTACAGGTGTCGCTTCCGAGCGTGGGAACCTCCCGTATCGAACTGGTAGATACACCGGGACTCGATGAAGTCGATGGCGAAACCCGCGCCGAACTGGCCCATCGCATCGCCAAACGCGCCGATTTGATTTTGTTCGTCATTTCCGGCGATTTAACGCAAGTCGAATACGACGCCTTGGTGCAGATACGCGAGGCGGGGAAACCGTTGATTTTGGTGTTTAATAAAATCGACCAGTATCCTGAAGCCGACGCTTACGCCATTTACGAGCAGGTTCGTAACAAGCGGGTTCGCCAACTGTTAACGCGCGATCGTATCGTCATGGCCGCCGCCTCGCCGTTGGTGGCGACGGCTGTGCGTCGTCCCGATGGAAGTACGGGGGTGACGCTGCAACCGGGAACGCCTCAAGTGGACGAGTTGAAGCTGAAAATTCTCGATATTCTCGTTCGCGAAGGAAAATCGCTCGTCGCGCTCAATAGTATGCTGTACGCCGACGAAGTGAACGAACAAGTGGTACGGCGCAAAATGGACATTCGCGATCGCAGCGCCAATCAGATTATCTGGAACGCGGTCATGGCGAAATCCTTGGCGATCGCCCTCAACCCGGTGACGGTGGTAGACATCCTCACCGCCGCCACCATTGACGTGGCGTTGTTGCTGTCCCTGTCGCGGTTGTACGGACTTCCCATGACGCAAACTGGGGCGATCGACCTGCTTCAGAAAATCGCCCTGAGCATGGGGGGAATTAGCGCCAGCGAACTCCTGGCGAACTTGGGGTTAAGCGGCTTGAAGAGCGTGTTTGGCGTCGCCACTCCCATAACTGGAGGGATCGCATTCGGCGGTTACGTTTCCGTGGCGGTAACTCAAGCCAGCGTTGCGGGAGTTTCGACTTACGGAATCGGTCAAGTGGCGAAAACCTATTTCGCCAACGGCGCGTCTTGGGGGCCAGAAGGACCGAAAGCCGTGGTGCGTCAGATTTTGGATTCCCTTGACGAAACCTCGATTCTCAGCCAGATTAAGGACGAGTTACAGCAAAAATTAGTGGGGTGAGGTGCGGACAAGGAGGAGAATTGAACTTTTCATTTCCTCTGTGAGAGGGGAATAAAAGGTCTGCAATGCCTACCCAGTAAGGGTTTCAAAGCGTTTGTCACTCCCACTGGTGCTGAACTTGTCCGTACTGTAGATCGGGCGTCAACCAATTTTCAAAAAGCGTGCTACACATGAGCCGTCAAGTGCCTTGTATCGTGGAGATTGCCCACCAGCAACCATTTCAAAGTTTTCGGGAAATGGCATCACACATCTGCCATGGTTAGCTAATACGGAATCCGTATAACTGAGTAGCTGTGAGATAAATGGTGTTCCAGAACTCACCACAACAAACAATCTATCGGACAAATTTGCAAAATAAGTAGGGCTTGCTGAATAAGTCTCCAGAGCGAATTCTGATGCCGTACAGCTTGCCCAATGGTCGTTTTGGACTCTAGCTTCCCAATTGAATCGGTAATCGCCGACGAAAATCCAAGGTTTTTGAGCTTCTCGATCGGAAAAC
>NZ_JAQNCQ010000290.1:0-4631 GCF_028368005.1 Geitlerinema sp. CS-897
CGTCTAAAAATATAGAAATGGTCGGCATGGGGCATCGGCACGACCTTAAATGTACGTCGAGAGATGGTCAGACTACTTCGGTAGCACAACTCAATGAAGCGTAAAGAATCCCCACGCCTTCAGGCTGGGGAGTATGTCAAAAACGGGAGGGGAAAGGACGTATCTGTACGATCGCTCGCGTTCGGTGGTATAAACGGGGGGAGTTTTGAGGAGTGGGAGGAACCAGAAAACCCCGTGTCGATTGGAGTTGTTTTAGCTGTTATTGTAGGCGTCGTCGTGGCTGTCGTGGCTCTCGGTGCGATCGCCTTGGAATGGAACTATCGCAGAAAACCGGGAAACCGCCTGGAGTTTCACCCCGGACGTTGGGAACTGGTCGAACGAGAACGCGATCGCTGCCGCGTTGTTGGCGAGGTGGAACTCTACAACAGTACGAACCGCCTCGAAATCATGGTTCCCGAAGTGAACGCGGACGCGACGCTACTCTCGAAAGGATCGCTCTCGGGAATTACCACCCATATCGACATTATCGCCGACCATCCCGACGCCCCAGCGCGAAAAGACGGATATTGGTTCGCCTACATCGTCAAAGCACGCGAATCGACTCGCTTCAAACTCGTTGTCGAACTGCGGGGAGAAGATTTGACGCAACTTCAAACCCTCTGGGTGAAAGTGCGCTATCTCACCTACGGTCCCGGCGGACGGATTCCGCGTACCGGTCACGTAGTCTTTCCCCTACAATATCCCGAACCGGACGCGGTGGCGAACTGGCAAGTGAAGGAAAACGCGGAAGTTTTACCGATTAAAACCCATTTACTCACGCACCTCGACGATCCGGTGGAGGTGGTGCGGCGGTACGTTCTTCCCCACGCCAACCCCGAAACCGACATTGTGACGATCGGCGAAACTCCCTTAGCGATTATCCAGGGTCGTTGGCGCGATCCGGCGTCGGTCAAACCCGGTTGGGTGGCGCGGCGTCTGTGCTATTTCTTCCTTCCCACCTCCAGCTTGGCGACGGCTTGCGGGTTGCAAGCGTTGGTGGATTTAGTGGGGCCTTGGCGCGTTCTGTTGGCGTTTATCGGCGGTTCGATCGCGAAAGTTCTCGGGAAACCGGGGATGTTCTACCAGTTAGCGGGGGAACAGGCGCGGTTGATCGACGACGTAACGGGAACGCTACCGCCATACGATCGCTTTATCGTTTTAGGTCCGCACGATCCCAAAGCAGTGGTCGATCGCATTCGTCGAGAGACGGGGTTGTCGGCGGCGATCGTCGATGTGAACGATTTGAAAGCCGTTAAAATATTAGCAGCGACCGACCGTCTACCTAAACCGTTTCTCGAAGCGGCGTTGCGGACGAACCCAGCGGGGAACGCCGACGAACAGACGCCACTGGTTTTGATCCGGCCGAGACAACCGTAGTTCAAACCCGGACTTCGAGATCGATCGCACCTTTGTCGTTACGCTCCCAATCCCATGAACGCCTCCGCCGCTCCTCCGACTGCTTCGATCGAGATCCGTCCAATTCAGTTTCGCGATCTCGAGGAAATCGAAACCCTCTTGCAATCTAATGTGTTTACCGCCAAAAGTCCCAGCGACACGCTAGATTTGGCGGCGCACCTCGACAGCATCCGTCACAGTTACGGACTGCTGAAATTCCTCAGTTGGTTTCCCAATCCCTATCAGAACTTACTGAGAGCCTATGTCGCTCAGCGCGATCGCCAGATTTTGGGTGCGATGCAAGTCTCGCCACTCAACCGCGCCGCGAGTACCTGGCGAGTCGATCGCGCCATCGTCGATCCGGCGGCGGGAAGTCAAGATACGGGAACTGCACTGTTGCGCCACTGTCTGCAAACGATTTGGGAGGCGCGGACTTGGATCGTGGAAGTAGACGTCAACGATCGCGCGGTGATGGCGCTGTACCGTCACAATGGCTTTCAACCGCTGGCGCAGATGACCTATTGGACGTTAGAACCGGAGCAGTTGGAGGCGATCGGACAGCGAGAACCCGATTTACCGAACCTCACGCCAGTGAGCAACTCGGACGCACATCTGCTGTACCAACTCGATACGGTATCGATGCCGCCGTTAGTGCGTCAAGTGTTCGATCGCCACATTAGCGATTTCAAAACCAGTTTGTTCGGTTCGTTGATGTCGGCGGTCAAACAGTGGTTTGGAAAAACGGAAGTCGTAAGCGGTTATGTCTTCGAGCCGCAACGGAAAGCAGCGATCGGCTATTTTCAAATTCGGTTGAGCCATCACGGGAAGTCTCCTCACGAAGCGAAGTTGACGGTACATCCGGCGTATACCTGGTTGTACCCGGAACTATTGGCGCAGATGGCGCGGATCGTCGGACAGGTTCCCCCGCAGTCGTTGCGGTTGTCTTCGACGGACTACCAACCGGAACGGGAAGAGTATTTGACTTCTTGCGGCGCCGAACCGATCGCGCACACCTTGTTGATGTCTCGGTCGGTGTGGCATAAATTGCGGGAAACCAAACAGGTCAGTTTGGAAGGGTTGCAACTGTCGGACGTTTTAGGAGGATTGCAGCCGTCTCGGAAACCCGTTCCCGGTCGGATGATGTGGTTTCACGAGTGGTCTGACCGAATGCAGGACGATCGCCACTCGAACGATCGTAGCTCCGGAGATCGCGGGGGGAACGATTCGGAACCGTCGAGCGATCGCGATCGGGGTTAACGGCGTAATGAAGGGAGTAGCAGCGTTAGGTCTCGATCTCGGTCGCCGTCGTATCGGTGTGGCGGGGTGCGACGGCTTGGGGTTAACCGCGCGGGGTCTGACGACGATTTCCCGCAAGTCGTTCGATCGCGACATCGCCGAACTGCGTCGTTGGGTCGTCGAACGGGACGCGACGGTTTTGGTGGTGGGTTTACCGTACCAGATGGACGGTGAATTGGGTAAACAGGCGTATCGGGTGCAAAAGTTAGCCAAACGCATCGCTCAGGCGTTGCAACTTCCTATTGAGTTTGTAGACGAACGCCTCAGCTCTGTGGAGGCGGAGGAGTTGATGCGGGAGGCGGGACAGGAACCGTCGCGGGAGAAAGGGACGGTCGATCGCAAGGCGGCGGCGTTGATTTTACAGCGGTGGCTGGACGAACGACGCGGTTCTGGGTGAGGCGATGAAAGCGTTTCTGCCGATTCTCGCGATCGCTCTCGGCGCGATCGTCACGCCTGCGTCTCAATATTCTGAGGCCATTCGGGTTTTACTGATCGTGATGCTGTTGAATGCTTTTATTGGCATTGAATTTAAAAGCATTTACAAACAGATTCATATGCGATCGGGGTTGGTGGTTTTTGCCAACATCGGCTTGGGATTTATTTGGTATGTTTTAATCGCACCGTTCGACGAATCTCTCGCAGAAATTGTCTTTTTGACTGCGATTTCACCGACAGCGATCGCAGCACCTGCAATGGCGAGTTTTTGGGGTGGAAATGTAGAGTTCGTCACGGCGTCTGTTATTTTGACGAACGGTGCGATCGCCTTCAGTTTGCCGTTTTTGAGCCAGTTTTTATTTCAAATCGATTCAGAAATATCGACGCTCAATATTCTGCAATCGGTTGCCATTTTGATTTTAACGCCGCTCGGAATTTCGAGATTATTTAATAATAACAAATATCGAGAAAAATATCAAGAAATTCTACCTAAAGTTTCGTTAGCATCTTGGGCGATCGTATTATTTTTGGCGAGCGCGAAAGCCTCTCACTTTATCCGTTACGAAACGCAAGAAAGCTGGACTGTTTTAGTGGCGATCGCAGTCCTTTCCGCCCTCGTCTGTAGTTCGAGTTTTTACCTCGGACGATATCTCGGTGGAACGCAGCTCGATCGCGAATCGAGTCAATCCCTCGGTCACAAAAATACAATGTTTACCGTCTGGTTTGCCCTATCGTTTCTCAAACCGACGCTAGCGCTCGGACCGATGTTCTATATTATTTTTCAAAACCTTTACAACGCCTATCAAATTTCGCAGGTTCGTCACTTCACAGGATCTTCATCAAGCCAAGCCCCGTCGCGCTCGTCCCATAGGATAAAATAGACCTAAGAAACCGTCTACCGCAATCTCTACAGGGCATCTACGGCGTCAAACTGGCTGAGTGCCAGTCGAATCACACGATTTTCAGCGATCGCCTTTACGAGATCGATTGGCTCAAATCGGTCTGTTGCGTTTTGTCGCCAGAGCCAAACCGAAGTCGCCGGCGATCGTCAAACATTATCTCGTTCGCGAACGCGGGACGGAGTCCTGTCGTCTGGGTTTTCCGCAGTGATTACGCTTTCTCTGATTCATCCGACACAAGCCGCTCCCATCCAGCGCTGGACCTTTGAACGCGAAGCCGTCGTACGGGTCGGCCGTTCCAAGGACAACGACGTTGTCGTCCACGGTTCCCTAGTTTCTCGACACCACTTGGAACTGTGGAACCGTCAAACCCACTGGGAGATCGTCAACTTTGGGACGAACGGCACTTTTGTCAACGGCCAACCCGTGCGACAGATGCCCGTCTGCGACGGGATGACGATTCGTCTAGGGGCAACCGGCCCGAAACTCCAGCTTCAACTGAGTTCGGATTCCGCTTCACCGACCGTCCCACCGTCGAGATCGAACATTGCGCCATCTTAGGGAGAG
>NZ_JAQNCQ010000291.1:0-4740 GCF_028368005.1 Geitlerinema sp. CS-897
GTACTCCAGCCATAGCTGAAAGCTTGGCTGGAGTACTGCGAAGAATCTGGATAGGGTGAATTTCAATTTCGTAGAATGACCCCTCCGCGCCTCGACTGAGCGATCGCCGAACGACCTTCGGCACCTCCCCGAGTTCGCGGGGAGGATGGGTGGGGTTCCGATCGCAAAAGTGAGATGCACTCGTGCGATAGATGCTTGTTACTCACTCGAGCGTCTCGCTCGATCTGGGTTAGATTAAGTTTGAGGTAACGGGAAAATGTTCGAGAAATCTCAAACGATTTCTGATGGCGATCTCTTAAAAACCTTCCTTAGAGTCGTATCGATCGGGGCAATTTTTATGAAATTGAGATGACTGACATCACTCTTCCATTAGACCTTCACAAGATTTGACTCAAAATTTCCAGGTTTGATATAAACCGAAAAAATATAGCTAGAGAATCCACCTATCAGCCTAGCACCCACTACACAGATTTCGCACTGTTTTCAAGAAACTGTAACGTTTTGAGCAAGCGAACGGCAGCTTCGTAAGCTTCGTGGGTGAGTTCTTGGCGTTCTTCAGACGAATCCACCATATCGTCAACGAGGAGATTGAGAAATCCAATCATCGGGTTGAGGCGAGTTCGCACCTCGTAAGAAGTATTGATGAGGGTTTCGCGACGCGCCCGTTGAATGGCGTCTTCGCTTTCAGCCGAAAATTGAGCTTGATAGAGTTTGGCGTACTGGCCGCCTCGAGTGAGGAGTTCTTCGTGATTGCCCACCTCGAGGACGCGCCCCCGTTCCATGACCACGATTTTGTCAGCTTTGCGAATCGTAGACAAGCGGTGTGCGATAACGAGCGTCGTGCGATCGTGACAGAGTTCGTCGATCGCCTCTTGAACCAGACGTTCCGACACCGTATCGAGGGCGCTGGTAGCTTCGTCGAGGATTAAAATTTCGGGATTGCGAATTAAAGCCCGCGCGATCGCCAACCGTTGGCGTTGTCCGCCAGATAACATCACGCCGCGATCGCCGATTTCCGTCTCGAACCCGTAGGGCAAGTTCATAATGAACTCGTAGGCGTTGGCGCGTTTCGCCGCGTCGATCGCCTCTTGTTCCCCCGCCCAAGGACAGCCGTAAGTCAAGTTGTAGCGCACCGAATTGTTAAACAAAAAGGTATCCTGACTGACGACGCCCATCGACCGACGGACCGTCGCGACATCGAAACTTCGCAAATCCTTCCCGTCCAACAAAACCGACCCCGATGTCGGATCGTAAAATCGCGGCAGTAAATCCGCCAGCGTCGATTTTCCAGCACCAGACGTTCCGACGAGGGCAATCGTTTCCCCACGTTCGATCCAGAGGTTAATATTCTCCAGGGCGATGTCGTCGTGGTCGGGGTAGTGAAACGTAACGCCCTCAAAACGAATTCCCTCTCGCAGTTTCTCGAATCGTTCGGTACCGTTTCGCATGATCGGTTTGTCATCGCGCCGCAGGTAATCGGATACTACGAGAACGCTCGGGGCGGTATTAGCCAGACGGCTACGAATACCGTTGAGTTGTCCGACCACCGGTAGCAGTCGAAACAGGACGAGAAGGTAAGTCAGCAAAACGGCCGAAATGGCTTCGATCTGTTCGGAAAATAAATAGCGACCGCAAATGACGATGAGTAGAAGCGCAACGATCCCCGAGGTCTCGTTAATGGGGGAAATAATTAAATAGTTGGCTTGAGATTGAAATTCACTCTGCTCTCGTTCTCGAATGAGCTGCGCGATCTGTTTGAATTCATTTTTTTCGTTGGCGACTGTTTTAATGAGGCGAATTCCCGACAATGTCTCGAGAAGTTTGTTCGTTAACGCACGGCTTTTTTCAGTTAAAGTTTCTCCATACATTTTGGCTCGCCTCACAAAAAATTGATTGAGAAAGGCCACTATCATCAACACGAAGGTCGAGGCTAATGTGAGCTGCCAAGAAATCGAAGTCAAAATAACAATAAAAACTAAAATGGTAATGCTATTGATGGCCACTTGCGACAGGCTGCGGATCGAATTGGCCGTGCGACTCATTTCTGTATTCAGGCGGTTGACAATGTCTCCCGTCTTCATTTTTGCGTAAAAATCGAGATCGACATCCAAAATAATTTTGATACCGTCGAGCCGTAGGTTTCGTACTAAAGACTGAGAAAACCGAACTGCAATCAATCCACTTAAATAAGTGGTTACGTTTTTTAAAAAAATAGCGATCAAGACTAAAAACGTGAGAATCGCAATTTTATAATCTCCCGCAAACGATCCAGAGAGATCCATTACGTTCTGAATCAACGGTGGCATACGCTGCGTGCTAGGTAAGTCTTGTCCGATCAGGCTCAGAATTAGAGGGACGATCAGCGTAATACTGACTCCGTTAAAAATAGCGCCGGAAAATCCGAAAGCAATGGTCAATACCATTAGCCACGGGGATTTCAGGGCGAACTTGAACAATAATTGGTTGGGAGACATGAGAAAAAATCCAAGCCTGGGAAGTCAGGATCGGTGCAAAAGAATCACGCGATCGCGTTACGAACAGTCTTTGAAAGGATATCTGACATAGCGTCGAGACTATAGTATTTTATACACCGATCTCGAGCTGTTCGGCCTCGCTCTTTTGCCAGTTCGTAATTGTCAAAAATCCACACGATTTTCTCGGCGAGTTCGTGAGGGGCATTGGGTTCGACGATAAATCCCGTGTCTTCGAGAACCTTCGGTACGTCGCCGACACGGGTGGCCAAAATGGGTTTAGCCATGGCCATGCCATCGGTCAGTTTAATGGGAAATTGAGCGCGAGCGGTCACGTCGTCTCGTTGGGGAACGACGACTAAGTCAGCAGCGGCGACGACTTCTGGCATTCGATCGACGGGCATCGAGGGTAACTTGATAACCCAACGAGACCACTTGTCCATCAAATACTCGACGTAGCCGTCACCGATCTCGCGTCCTCCCACTAACACGAGGCGAAATTCCTCGAGATCGAGGCGATCGAGGGCCGTTAAAACGTCCTCTAGCCCCTTATGAGGTCGAGCCGTCCCCGGAAACATCAGTACGCGGTATTCCGAGAGTCCGTATTTGCGCCGACTCTCTTCGGCCTCGAAGTGTTCCGGGTCGAACAGACGAGTATCTTTGCCGTTGGGGAGATAAATTCCCCCATAGCGATCTTGCAAAAACGTCGTATCGACGGTCACGGCGTCAGCCCGGTCGATCGCTCGTTCCATCCACTTTAAATACAAAGGATATTCGGGATTTCGCAACGCCCCGTTGGGTTTGAGAACGTCCCGCAAGAACTGACGGGGCGTCGGCCGGTACGTCCACTCGTCTCCTCCGAACCAGCTCGTTTCCCAATCGTCGATATCGAGTAAAACGGGCTTGTGGTGAAAGCGTCGGTGCAGCAAGGCAACACCGAAACTCGTGGGGCGAGGCTTGATCGCATAGAGAAGATCGCCGTCGATCTGTTGCAGAAGCTGGCGAACCGATCGCACGAACTGGGGATAGTCACATCCAGCCACCCACTGCACAGACAGACCGGCCGGAGGTTCTGGATAAAGGCGATCGCCGAACAAAAACCCAAAGACCGTGACCTCGAAATTGAGGTATTTGAGAACTTGTGCCAGAAGATAAGCCCGAGTTCCCCCTCCTCCTGATAAATCGGGTGCGAGTAGCGAAATTTTCATCAGTCACGCATCGTCGAGCTAGAGATCCCGTCAATTCTCAAAAGATTGTTTCCATGTTACCCCAGCAATTTGAGCTTTGGGTCTCGCTCGGCGATCGCGTCTGTCCTCAAGGCTCTCTCACCGCCGAGACGGAGAGGAGGGCGAGTCTTCCGAGGCGGCCGACTCCTCGAAACGCTCTAACTCGCGACGGGGATTCCGACGGTGGTGGCGATACCAAGTCGAGCCTGCCACGAGTAACCCGGTCAAACTCAACGCCCCCAACAGCGGCAGAATCTCCCCAGTGCGGAGTGCCTTCAACCCAGAACTGCCTAACATGACGAAGGGGAACACGCCGGGAACCGTTCCGAGTAGCGTTCCGATCAGATAATCGCGAAACCGAATCGCCGTCAGTCCGGCCGCAAAATTCACCAAGCCGTAAGGAATGATGGGCAACAGGCGAATCGCGAACATATAGAACGTTCCCCCGTGGCGGATTTCGGCATCCATCGCTTGCCAACTGCCGGCCATGCGGCGGGCTGCCCATTCCCGCCCCACCGTGCGCGTAAAGGCAAAGGCCGCGATCGCCGCCACGACCGCCCCTACACTGGTCCACAGCGTCCCCAGCCAAGGACCGAAAATCGCCCCACCACTGAGGTTGAGAGGTGTCGAGGGCAGCAGTAGCAGCGTCCCCACCGTGTAGAGAACGATATAGACGATGGGGGCCCATATTCCGGCCCGTTCGAGCCAGGTTTCCACGGTGGCGGCGTCGAGGCCGCCCAGCAAGTAAGCCCCGATCGCAGTCAGGAGAATGCAAAGACTCAACACGAGAGCGAGGGTCAGCTTCGGTGTCAATTTGAATTTCACCGTTCTAGTTCCTTGACATCCTCTCCCAGCAACCCGTTCCGGGTATGCAGGGAGATTCCTTGGGTCGCCCCAAAGAGTTCCTGCTTCACAGCCAGCCAACTAGAATCAGTGACCCGATCCCCCGTCGCCTCGACTCCACAGGCATTTTCGATTTGCCGTTGCCCACGGCTACAGATGACTTGTCCACTCGCCACATCACGGGGCTTTGTTGACCCGCA
>NZ_JAQNCQ010000292.1:0-32991 GCF_028368005.1 Geitlerinema sp. CS-897
AAGGGAGAGGGGGAGAAAGGGAGAGGGGGAGAAAGGGAGAGGGGGAGAAAGGGAGTCAACTATCAACTATCAACCGTCAACTGTTCATGAAGCTAATTTTCTTCGGTACGCCTCAATTTGCCGTTCCCAGTTTGAAAACTTTGATCGATCGCCAGGAATTCGAGGTGGCGGCGGTGGTGACGCAACCAGACAAACGGCGATCGCGCGGTAAAACTTTGAGTCCGTCTCCGGTGAAGGCCGTCGCTGTCGAACGTGGCGTTCCCGTGTGGCAACCGCGACGGGTCAAGAAAGACACCGAAACCCTCGAAAAGCTGAAAGCGGCTGAAGCCGATGCGTTTGTTGTCGTCGCCTACGGTCAGATTCTTTCGTCGGAAATCTTGCAAATGCCTCGCTTGGGCTGCATTAACGGTCACGGTTCGCTCCTTCCCGAATATCGCGGGGCGGCTCCGATTCAGTGGTGTTTGTGCGAGGGGAAATCCCACACTGGAATGACCACCATGTTTATGGACGAAGGGATGGACACCGGGGCGATGTTGCTGAAATCCCACGTTGATATCGGACTGCTCGAGAACGCTTGGGAGTTAGCGGCCGAACTGGCCGAACAATGCGGTGATTTGCTCGTCGAAACGCTGCTGAAACTCGATCGCGACGAAATACAACCGGTTCCCCAAGACGACGAAGCTGCCACTTACGCCCCTCTTATCCAAAAAGACGACTACAAACTCGATTGGACGCACAGCGCGATCGCCCTTCACGATCGAATTCGCGGTTTTTATCCCAACTGCGTCGCTCGCTTCGGCGAAACTCCCCTCAAAATTAAAGCCTCCGCTCCTCTCGGTGATGAGTATTGGGAACAGCTTCCCCCCGAGATCGCGTCGTTACAACAGCAGTGGGGCGAAATGTCGCAAAAATCTGGCGAACCGGGCGAAATCGTCTGCATCGTAAAAAACCTCGGGCCGGTTGTCGAAACTGGAAACGGCAAGCTCCTGTTGCGCGAAGTGCAGCTTGCGGGCAAAAAAGCTCAGTCGGGTTGGGATTTCGCCAACGGAACCCGCCTCGACGTCGGCGATCGCCTCGAAAACGGATGAGGTCGCTCTTCTATCTGTCATAAGTCGGGCGTCGGTTAGCGGCGATTTCCCCCACGATTGAAGATAACGCAAAAAATTGCGCGTGCTTACCATATTTATCTAAAATAGTCAAGTCTATGAACCGTACTGTTTCCCGTTGGCTCGTCAGTCCCCTGGCTGCGTTGATGCTGACCACAGGAGCTGTTTCGATCGTGGGGTGTACTGCTGTGACCGCCCAAGAACAACGCACGAACGTCCTCACCGTCACCGGGCAGGGCATCGTCTCCGTTCCCACGAGTCTGGCGCAAGTGAACCTCGGCGTCGAAGTGCGCGGCCAAACCGCCGAAGAAGTCCAACAAGCCGTCGCCGAGCGATCGAGTTCTCTCGTGCAACTGCTGCGATCGCGCAACGTCGAAAAACTACAAACCACCGGCGTTCGCCTCAATCCCATCTACTCGACGCGCAACAACGAAACCACCATTACCGGCTATTCCGCCAGTAACACCGTGAGTTTCCGCATCGCCACCGAAGAAGCCGGACAACTCCTCGACGACGCCGTCGCCTCTGGAGCGACCCGCATCGACAGTATCAGTTTCGTCGCCACGGACGACGCCCTCGAAGCTGCTCGCGAGCAAGCTCTGCGTCAAGCCACCCTCGACGCCCAACGTCAAGCAGACGTGGTATTGGGAACGCTCGACCTTTCCCGACGGGAAGTCGTGAACATCTCTGTCAACGCCAACTTTCCCACGCCGCAACCCCTAGCTAACTTCGGTATGGTGAGAGCTGAAGCTGCCTCGACTCCCATCGAAGGCGGAGAACAAGAAGTTCGAGCCTCCGTCACCTTGGAATTTGGATATTGAAAACTAGGGGATAGGGAACGGGGAATGGGGAACGGGAAATGGGGAACACCCGAATACCCGAACAGTATCCTTCTTGTCCTCCTGGTTTGAGAAGATCGGGATCGGGTCATGAAATCTCATCATCTCATCACCTCATTATCCCCTCATCACCATCCCCTAATCTCCTCATCAAGTCCTATCCATCGACAGATTGAACCGAGCGGGCAAGGTTTTTAAATTAAAAGGAGAGTAGAAAAAAATAGGAGAACTTGCCCGTGAACGGTAAAAAAGTCTTACTCACTGGCGGAACTGGCGGTTTGGGAATGGGGGTAACGCCGCTGGCAGCCGCGCGAGGAGCCGATCTCACCGTAACCTATCGCCACAGCGAAGAGGTCGATCGCCTCAAACAGAAAATGGCGGCCGAGGACTTTTCTAAAATTCAGTTCGTCAAGATCGATCTTCTCGACGAAAGTGCCGTCAAACAACTCATCGAAGATATGGGACGTATCGACGGGCTAATTCACCTCGTCGGAGGATTTGCTATGGGTGCCACGGCCGAATACAGTTACGAGAATTGGAAAAAAGATTTCGACCTCAATCTCAATACAACGTTCTTAACCTGCAAATATAGTTTGGCAAAAATGCTAAAACAAGGATACGGACGAATCGTAACCGTGGGGTCGCGAGGTGCGGTCGAACCGGGGGCAAAACTGGCGGCCTACTGTGCCTCGAAAGCGGCAGTCGTCGCCCTGACAAAATCGATCGCCGCCGAAACTCGGGGAACGAACGTCACGGCAAACTGCGTCCTCCCCAGCGTCATCGATACCCCCGCCAACCGGGAGGCAATGGGAACCGAAGAAGCCCAGAAATGGGTCGAACCGAAGTCCTTGGCAGAGGCCATCTGTTTCCTAGCCTCAGAAGCGGCGAAAGATCTGCGCGGTGCGGCCGTTCCGGTTTACGGAGACGTTTGATTTCACTGCAACCGTTACCACTCAACATCGTGTTCGTATTTCAGAGAACCCGTCTGTCCCACGTCCTGAAGTCTCGTAACCCTCGAGGCGCAGGCGTTATCCTCTTGTTTTGGGCGACGCTGGGATTGGTGCTGCTGTTGGCGGCCTGTCAACCGCGCCCAGCTTCTCTTAAAGTCGGTTTGAACAGTTGGCCGGGCTTCGATGTCATCGCCTATGCCGAAGCGACCGATATTTTCGAGCGTCGCGGCCTCGAGGTCGAACTGGTACGCTTCGATAACGCGCAGGATACGACCCGAGCGATGATGCGCGGCGCTCTCGATGCAGCCTTCGTCAACCTCTGGGACGTGTTACAAGCCGACCCCGCTGAAGACAGTCCGACTTACATCATGGTCACGAACGTCTCGAACGGATCTGATGGTATTGTCGCTCACAAAGAGATTTCATCGGTCGAAGATCTCGGCGGGCGTCGTGTGGGGGCGAAGTTAGGAACGGTCAACCATTTGATTTTGCTCGAAGCGTTGCAACTGCACGGCGTTCCTACCCAGGCGGTGGAACTAGCAGATGTCTCGAACGAAATTGCTGTCACTCAACTCAAAGACGATCGGCTCGATGCGGCGGTGTTGTGGGAACCGCTGTTAAGCCAAACGGCCGATGAAATTGGCGGACAGGTGATTTACACGACCCGAGATACGGACAGCGTCGTCATCGACGGCTTGGCCACGCGTGGCGAAATGGCGCGATCGAGGCGTACTGCCCTCAAACAACTCGTTCTGGCGTGGTTCGACGTCATGCACGCGATCGAAACGCAACCTGAAGAAGTGTTCGAGATCGTGGCCGAACGCCTCGGACAAGATCCCGCCGCCTTTGCGGAGGACTACGCCGGTTTGGAGAAGGGAGACATCGCCCTCAATCGCGAAATGTTTGAAGGGGGTCGCTTGAAAGACGCGATCGCCCAACTGACCCGTTTGTTTGAAGCTGACCCGCGCCACGGACGACTGCTGCGAGAAGACCTACAAGTCGATACCGCACCCGTGATGTCTGCAATTGAAGAATGGCAACCGTAAGCGATCGCTCGAATTCCCCTCCCCGAAAATCGAAACGTTCTTTAGCCCGACAGCTTCTCGGCGGCCTCGGGATTTCTCTAATCGCGATCGGAGCGACGACCCTCGGCGTTAATTACAAACTCCTCGAAACCGATCTCGAACACAAAATCGAACAACAGGCCACCTCTCTAGCCCGCAGCATCGAGTTCGTGTCGGAAGGACTCATCGAATTGCAATATGTCAGCATCCTCCAGCGCGTGGTGCAAAATTACGCCACGCTGCCCAACGTCGTCGAAATCGCGATCGTCGATCCCGACGGCATTTTGCTGGCCTATAGTGCTACATCGCCGCGACAGCGCCCTTTTGCCGAGTTGCGACCCGAGTTAGCAGACCTACTCGATCGCGCCTCGGTCGCTCACAGCCATTTCTCAGAGAAAACGACCCTCGACGGTCGTGCTGTGTTAGTCAACGTTCAACCGTTTAGCAGCGTGTTGTTTGGAACCTCGGGACGACGGGGACTGTCGATCGCGATTCTCGACTTGCACACCCTCCACGAAGACGCTCGCAGTACGTTTTTACAATCGAGCGCGACGTTGATGGGGGGCATTTTCGCTATTCTCGGGTTGATGAGTCTGTTGCTTCAGAAAACCGTTCTCGTCCCGCTGCAACAGCTCGACGCTGCCGTGACTCGCAGTCAGTCAACCGGACAGTTCCATTGTCCCAAACCCCTGCCCCACAACGAAATTGGCGTTCTCGCTACGGTTCTCGAGGGGGCGTTTCAGGCACTGCAACAGGAAATCCTCCGACGCACTCAAACTGAAACGGCTCTCAGAGACAGCGAGTCTCGGGAAAAAACGAGATCGCGCGAACTCCAACAGACTCTCGAAAATCTCAAAAAAACCCAAGCCCAACTCATTCATACGGAAAAAATGTCCAGTTTGGGGCAAATGGTGGCAGGAGTCGCTCACGAAATTAACAATCCGATCGGTTTCGTTTACGGCAATCTGGCCCATCTCGAAGAATACACGCGAGACCTCATCGAAACGATTCACCTCTATCAACGGCATTGTCCCGATCCGCCTCCCGAGATCCGACACCATCTCCACGAGATCGATTTCGTCTATCTCGAACAAGATCTTCCCCAGGCGATCGCCTCGATGCAAGCTGGCGCTCAACGCATTCGCGATATCGTCTTGTCGCTGCGTAATTTCTCTCGCCTCGACGAATCGGAAATGAAAGAGGCCGATTTCAATCAAGGCATCGACAGTACGCTCTTGACGGTGAGCTGTCGTCTCAAGCCTCAAGAGCGACGGCCTGAAATTCAGGTCGTTCGGGAGTACGACGATCTCCCTCCGGTTGAATGCTATCCCGGCCAGCTCAATCAGGTGGTGCTGAACCTTCTCAACAACGCCGTCGACGCTTTAGATACTCGTTCGGACAATCCGACGATTTGGATTCGTACCACTCTGGTTTCGGTTCCCGACAATACTCGTTACGTGCGTCTCTCCGTTCGCGATAACGGATCGGGCATTACTGAAGAGGTGCGATCGAAACTCTTCGATCCCTTCTTCACCACGAAACCCGTCGGCCGAGGAACGGGTTTAGGTCTCTCGATTAGCTATCAAATTATCGTCGAACGCCATCGGGGAACTCTTTCGTGTCAGTCGGTTCCCGGTGGGGGAACTGAGTTCGTGGCCACGATTCCGGTCGCACAAACGGTCGAACATACCACGCCGCAAAATCTCCCCCGACACTCAGCGGTTTCGAGGGAGATTTTCCCACAAGCCAGTCGAAACTCGGACGGTTAACCGATTAGAACAAGTTGTTCGTCATATCGAAGTTGGCGGCGGTGAGAGTGTCGGTGAAGTTGTGCAGCTTAATCGCCATGTCCGATACGCCGTTATCCCAGCGATCGATATACACCCAAGTATCGAAGCCAACTCGCTCGCTACGGATTTCGCCGATACCGTCGCCGACGGTAAACTGGCTCGCTTCTCCGAAGTATTGGAGATGTCGGTCGGCTTTGAAGAGGTTTAATACGTCTGTCGTTTCAAAGTCGGTGATAATGTCGTAGTTGTGAGGCTTTGAATCTTCGTGGTTCGTATAGACGAAAATGTCGTCGCCCTCTCCGCCGGCCATGATGTCGCCGCCGCGACTGCCTACGATAGTATCTTCTCCACCGCCTCCTTCAATGTAATCGTTGCCGCGACCGGCTCGTAGGAAGTCGTCTCCGTCTCCTGCGATGATGCGATCGTTGCCGTCTCCGGTATCGATTTGGTTGTTGCCGCTGTCTTCGGAGGTATCGACGTCGTTATCGCTATTATCGCCAGAGATCAACCGTTCGACGCTATCGGGCGCCCCGTAACGATAAGCGACGCTCAAGTCGGGAGCTTGGAAGTCGCCCCGAGTTCCGACGAGGGAGAAGTCGGTTCCGCCTTCGGTAAATTGGGAGACGGAAAAACCAAACCGTATCTCGTCGAGGGGGAGGTTGTTAATCGGGGTGGGAAAGAAACTCTCGACGAGGGTGGCACTACTGCCCGAGAGCTGATATTTGTAAACCGCACCGGCGTTCGTGCCGACGGTATCGTCGCGATCGGCTCCGACGAGAAGCTGGTTTCCCGAGAGACTGACTGAGTTTCCGAAGAAATCGTTGGCGGCTGAGGTTGGGTTGTCGATGGTGGTCAGTAGGGTTCCCGAGTTCGTATCGAACACGTAGACGCGACCGCTATTGTCGTTTTCTTCGGGGGCGCTGACGACCGCTAAGCTGTTGGATATGTCAACGGCAAATCCAAAGGAACCGTTTCGTTCTGGGTTGGGACTTTGGAATTCGTGCAGGAAATTACCGGTTTGGCTGTTAAACAGGTAAGCTCGTCCGGTATCTTTATCGCTAACGTCGGTAGGGTCGCTTTCTCCGTATCGTTCGCCGACGAGGACGTATTGGCTCGAGAGTTTGACGTCAAAGCCAAAGATACTGAAGTTATCGCTCGGATTCGGACTTTCGAGTTTTAGGAGTCGCTGTCCGCTGGTTTTATCGAAAATATGGACGACGCCGGTATCCCAGTCGTCGTTGGGGTTGGGATCGGGAACTTCGCGATCGTGACCGGGAGCGCCGATCGCGACGCGGTTTCCATCGATATCGACGGCCTCGCCAAAGCGATCGCGTTGGACTAAACCGGCATTTAATCCCGTATCGTCGGGTGGGTTGAGAAAGGTTTGTTGTAACTGACCCGTTCCGATATCGAATAAATATGCGACACCGACGTTAGCGTTGGTCGGACCGTCCGCTCGGCGCGCTCCGACTACCATATGGGTTTGCCACAGGGCGATCGAGGTTCCGAACTCTCCTTGTTGGCTCGCGGAGGGATCGATATACGAACCCGCCTCCGGTAATAAATTTCCGAACCCGTCGTAAACGAACGCCGAACCGGCATTTCGGATTTCTTGAGTGGCGTCTGTGGGGTTAATGGGGTCGTCGAATTTCGTGGCAATTGCGGAAAATTGACCGTATTGAGCGACTTCTGTGCCAAATCCGTCGCGAATAGTTGGTGTGGGGTTGTTGAGAAGTTGTAAGTCAATGTTTGGCATTTTTATGAGGGCTTCCAAGAACGCAATAGTTTTATCGACACTATGTCGCCCCTCTTGAGTCGTGTCTATAGCAATCTGCGTAAATTTACGCAATCTTTGCAAGATTTAGTCCGAAAAAATACAGAGAATCGTGAATATTTGGCAATTAAGGAGGATCGTATCGCTTGGGAACTCATCTGAAACAAATCGAAAATTGCTTTATGGAATCTTCAAAATTTACAGCAAGCGTGAAAATGGATACAGAAAATCGATATAATAACGCTTCCGCTTCTGAGTTAAGCTTCACATTTTTATACTGAATTTAAATACAATAAAAAATATTGTTTTATCGCATGAGAATCTGAGAATATATTTTGATTTTTGAGGTTTTGGGGAATTACCAGAAAAATGTAGTTCGGACTACAAAAAACATCGAATTTCTATTCTCTATTGTTGAAACCTCTATTTTTACGTTAAGGAACCTCTAAAAATTGATTTTAGTTCAAAAATCAACGATTGAAACCATTGAAACCTCGTTTCTATTTTTCGATAATATAGGCTGTTTCTCAACGCTTCAGCTCCGCTCAGCGTTGAGTCCGAGCTTAATAAGCTTGGATAAATCGAGCTAGCTGTTCATGTCACGTTATCTGGATATAGAAAACGATCGTATAGTTAGAAGCTTCTTTTTTTTGAACAAACGTTCTCGAAATTGAATTCAATTTAAATTGATTTAAATTCCCCTAAAATCTCTAAAATTGTGAACTTCACCGTATTTTTTTGTTGAAATATTTAAACAAGAAACAACAAGTTTTTGTTGAATTGAGGAAATTTAGGCTCGAAAGCTTTAGATTTTGCGTTCAAAATACGATTTTAGCTCGAAATTGATTTTCGTTATGAATTTCAAGTTAAGCGATCGCCATTCTGTAAAGTCTTACAGAGTAAGGCATTCAGCAAAACTCAACACCCTCGTTGCAATCTATGTATAAATACGGAGACAAAACACAAAGATCGCTAAAGACAGAGACGCGATCGGTCTCCCCTCGCTCGACGCCAAATCACGGGAAATGGCGATCGAACCGCCCCGATATCCCCGAAATACGCAAAAAGAGAGGCACTGTAACAGTACCTCTCTCGAATCATCCGTTGAGACTCTACCCGAAACGATCCACAGAACGTTGCAGACAACGCCCCGATGAGCGATCGCCCCTTAAAACGTAAACGTCGTACGAATCGTCCCAATGACGATACTATCGTTCTCGTCGTCCTGATTCGGATTCAGCAGCCAGATAATCCCCGGCGTAATCGCGAGATTGTCCGAAATTTGGACTTTATACGACCCTTCCAAATGCCAGGGAACGTCGTTTTCAAAGTCCGTATTCCCCGGAACGTCGAGGCCGCCGAGATAAGGTTCCGCCCCCACGATAATCGCCCCGAAGTTACCCGGAAGCAACAAATCGGGGAACGTCAGCGTCAACGCATAATTCCAGAGTTCCGCATCCCCCAAACCGATCAACGTGGCGTCTGTAAAACCGCCCCACGCCCCGACTCGGAACTTCGGCGTCACCTCCCACGACGCCTGAATCCCGTAAGAATTACTCACCACCGGCGTCGTTAACTGAGATTCCGACAACGCCGACGCCGCATCCAACGCACTCGGCGACAGTCCCCCTAAATTCGTTCCCGTTCCCCCAAAACCGAACCGCCGCCCTTGAGAAACGTCGTAAGCGTGAATGTAAGTCAGTCCGAAACTCAAACGATCCGTCGGTTGCAAAACCACTTGACCCAAGGCGGAGTAGTTCCCGTTAAACAATCCCGCTCCTTCGTCGGGGAGATTCGCACCTCGGGCGATGTATCCGGCGGAAATTTCCAAGAAATCCGAAGGACGGTAACGCAATCCTAAACCGTTTCCTCCTAAGCCGCTGCGATAGATGGGGTTGCGTTCGGCGAACCGCGTCAACGCCCCCGTAACGCCGCCTCCCGCTTCGAGTCCGGGGTTGAGGGTGTTGTTATAGAATTGGTGTCCTCCGGCGTTAGCCATGACGGTGACTTGTAAATCATCCGTGGCAGGGAAGACGTAGTGCAGGCGGTTGATGGTTAAATTATCGTCGCGATCGCCGTCAAAAGCGTAGCGGCCTTCGTTCGTGTTGAGTTCGTCGGCGAAGGAGTTTTCCAAATTGCCGAACTGTAAGCGAGTAAACAGGCGATCGCGTCCCGTAAAACTCGTCACGAAGTTCAAGCGTCCCCGGTTGGTAAACACCGTTTGCGCGTCGTTATCCTCGTCGGAAATACCGTTTCCACCCCAAGCGTCCGAAAGAACGAAGGCCACTTCGCCCTGTAGCTTCGTCGTGACGGAAAACTGGTTCGCTTCGAGTTCGGCGACTCTGGCTTCCAAACCGTCCACCCGTCCTCGCAACGCCGAAAGTTCGGCCGAAAATTCCTCCTGCAAGCGTCGAATGCGGGCTAAATCTTCAGGGTCGATCGCTTCCCCACCACCGATGAGAGCGACGATTTGGTCGAGACAGGCATTCAACCCCGCCGCGAACTCGTAGCGAGTTAGAAAGTTATTCCCGCGATACGTACCATCGGGATACCCCGCGATACAACCGTAGCGTTCGACGAGAGATTGCAACGCCTGAAACGCCCAATCCGTCGGCTGTACGTCAGACAATTGCGATACTGAAGTCACCTGTGCCAGTTGGAGGTTATCGGTGGGGATTGGCGTGGTTCCGTGAGAACGCATGGGAAACGCCAACAAGACCGCAATAAAAGAAGACGACGTTAGAAAGGTATTGAATTGAGTCACGATCGATAAAATCTCCTCACACGATGCCGAACTCCCGAAGAGCTGGCAAAAAGTTTTTGTTTTCGTGGCTGGGGCGACTGAGTTTCACCAGAGCGAATTTCTGGAGAGAACTCAACGCCGCCCAGTGTTGGGTAGAAATCGCGACCTTTTCCGAGGCCGCTTTTTCCAAGACTTGTACGGGGATCTCTCCACTCATCCAAGACGGATGGGGATCGACCGGCAGATCTTTGGGATAGGTGCGGGTGCGATCGAACACCAAACGACGAACCACGTCTCGATAGGCTGAAATTTCAGATTCCGAAAAACAGGGAAGTTCGACTAGGGCGCGACGTTCGGACTCGTCAAAGTGATGCCAGTGTTCGAGTTTGAGCTTCACGCCGCAGGTATCGAGGTTGTAACGTACCCGCATCGGAATGCAGCGCAGGGACTCGACGAAATCTGATTCAAACTGGAAAAAAGAGGCCGTAGAATGCATACGATTTGTTCTGCTTTCTGTCAACTGCGTTACTTTTTTTTAAATCGAGAGCGAGGAGAAAAGGGGAAATCCCTACAATATAGATATCCCAATCCTGTAAACACCCCGCCTGAGAGGGACGCCAAATGAAGCCCCACTGGAACGATCCCCCCCAACCCCTCGATCGATCTGTTCGCAACACAACAGAAAACGACGCACAGGCGATAGTTATCGGTGTTCTTATCGCATCGTTCGCGATCGGTGCCATCCCGATCCTCCACAGTTCTAACCTCGCCCTATCTCCCGAGTCATCCCTCACCGTCCCCGGAGAAGCCACACTTTGGAGTGAAGGGTTACAGGATTAGGAAGACCAGGAAGAAACCTGTGGAGTCGGTGCGTGACAGAGCGATCGCTCTCAGGATTTATACCCGATTTTTCAAGTCACGCACCCTTGTCTGTTGGCGGTGTACATTGGCGGTGCGCCTCTTTCAGGGAAGAGTTAAGAGTCTAGAGTGAAGAGTTAAAGAGGAATTCCCACTCTACACTCTGCCCTCTGCACTCTACACTGATAAACACGCACCCTACGACTTCTCACCTCCTCACCTCCTCACCTCTTGCACTGGTGACTGGCGACTGGTGACTGGCGACTGAAAAGACTTGCACCGCACAGGCTTTTAACTCCGGTTGGAGAGATTCGGGACAGGATTCGGGATGTGTTAGGGCGTTGGCTTCGGCATCGTCCGCCCAGAGAAAGCCCCAGTGCATGGGAACGAACACCGTTCCGGGGGCGATCGCTCTCGTGAGTTTAGCGCGAAACTTCCCCCGTCCCCGCTTCGAGACGACTATCACCCACTCCCCATCGATAACCGTTAGCTCTCTAGCATCGCGGGGATGGATTTCAATCAAGGGGTCGGGATATTTTTTCGCGATTTTGTCGATGCGTCCGGTGCGAGTTTGAGTGTGCCAGTGTTCGTACAGTCGTCCGGTGGTCAACACGAAGGGATAATCGGGGTCTGGGGGTTCCGCCAATCCCCGCGCGTGGTACGCCCCGAACTTGGCGCGTCCGTCTTCGGTGGGAAAGCGAAAATCCGTATACAACCGTTTGGCGTGGCGGGTTTCGGGGTTCTCCACTTCCCCCTCGGCACAAGGCCACTGAAGCGGCCCTTCCCGACGCAGGCGCTCTTGACTGAGTCCAGCCATATCACAAATTCGACTTTTTGTCAAGCAAACAAATTCGCGATAGACCTCCGCCGACGATCGAAACTCGAAGGACGCCTCGAATCCCAAGCGTCGCCCCACCTCGGCAAAGATCTCCCAATCGGCTCTCGCTTCTCCTGGCGGGTCGCGAAACTGAGGACAGAGCGTTACCATCCGTTCGGAATTCGTCATGACGCCGGTTTTCTCGCCCCACTGCGCTGCCGGAAGTAAAATATGGGCGAATTCTGCCGTTTCTGTAGGATAGTAGGCATCTTGGTAAATCGTCAGGGGAGAGCGACGCAAAGCGGCGTGAGTGCGATCGAGATCGGGCATACTTACCGCCGGATTCGTCGCCGCTACCCATAACGCCTTGACCGTTCCCGCCTCTAACCCCAGCATCATATCCCACGCGGCCAAACCGGGACGGGGGTTAATTTGGCCTGGGGACAAGTTCCAATATTCCTCGACTTCTCGGCGATGTTGGGGATTCGCCACCAGTCGATATCCCGGTAACAGGTGGGCGAGTCCCCCCGCTTCCCGTCCCCCCATCGCGTTGGGTTGTCCGGTGAGGGAAAACGGGCCGGTGCCGGGTTTGCCGATATTTCCCGTCATCAGATGGAGGTTGATGAGCGATCGCACCTTCGCCGTTCCTTCCGAAGACTGGTTCAGTCCCATCGACCACAGCGACAACACCCGCTTTGACTGCGCCCAAAACCTCGCGGCGGTCTCCAACTCTTCCTGGGAAATCCCGCAACGCTGCGCCACCAAATCTGGCGGATAGTGACGAACGACATCGGTAAATTCAGGAAACCCACGAGTACATTCGTCGATAAACAGCGTATCCAGTTGTCCCCACCGCAGCAACAGATAAGCAATCCCGTTGAGAAGGTCGATATCCGTTCCCGGTCGAATCGCCAAATGGAGGTCGGCGGCGTCGGCGGTGGCGGTTTTGCGGGGATCGACGACGATTAACTTGACCGATCGGTTTTTCTTGTGATGGACGCGCAGGCGGTTAAAGGCGATGGGATGGCATTCAGCGGCGTTGGTGCCGATGAGGAAGGCGCAGTCCGTTTCCTCCAAATCCGCGTAACAACAGGGCGGCCCGTCCGACCCCAAACTTTTGACGTATCCCGCCACCGCCGAAGACATACAGAGTCGGGAGTTGGCGTCGAAATTGTTGGTTCCCAAACAGCCTTTCATCAGCTTTTGGGCGATGTAGTAGTCTTCCGTTTGGAACTGTCCCGATCCGTACAGGGCGATCGCGTCCGGGCCGTGTTCGTCGAGAATCCGGCGAAATTCCCAGACGATGCGATCGAGTGCATCGTCCCAACTCACCCGTTGAAACGGCTCCTCGAGGGAGTTTCGCATCATCGGATAGCGCAGTCGGTCTTTATCCAACGCTTCGGCGATCGTTGCCCCTTTCACGCAGACTTTACCGAGACTCGAGGGATGAGAGCGATCGCCCCGCACGCGCCAAATCGGAACCCCGCGATCGTCGCGATGAGTGGCTTTTCCCGGCAGGGCAGGCGGTAGCACTTCCAAGCCACAGCCGACACCGCAATAAGGACATAAGGTTTTTGTCGGTACAGTCATAAAACAGGAATCTAGGAATCACAAAGCGGCGATCGCACGACGACTTCTTCTCCGTCGCACAAACTGCGAACTTCTAAATAGGTTTCAGGAGAAACCTCAAACAACCAGCGATCGCCGGGAAAGACCAATCGATCGAAGTAACAAATCGATCCCTCAGTCAGTCGTACCGCTTGCAGGCGATCGGTCGCGTTCGTATAGTGAAACATCATCGGAAACCCCTTTCAGTAAGACTCACGATCGGGGCGATCGCTCCGAGCGATCGCCCAGAGGGTCATTCACCGATCGACTCTTTAACGAAACTGGGAACCGGTTCCGACACATCAACGGTTTCTCCCTCGTGGAAGTCTGCAAAAGAGCCTTTCGGTTCCTTGAGGAAGAACGCACAGAGGAACGCCACCACGATCGCCGTCATCCCCAAAGTTTGGAAGAAAATTTGATTTCCCACCGCCCCTTCCGGAAGCAAGCTGTACAGGGTCAAATAAGCCACAGCCCCCACGTTGCCGTAAGCCCCCACGTTTCCCGCCACCTGTCCGGTGATGCGGCGTTTGATCAGCGGAACCATCGCAAACGTAGACCCTTCCGCCGCCTGCACGAAGAACGAACAAGCCATCGTCAGCAGAATTGCAATGGGAAGCCACCAAGCCCCCGAAACACCGCTCATCACGAAATATCCGATCGCCATTCCCGCCGTGAGAACCGTCATCGTCCACTTGCGGCTACCCAGTTTGTCGGAAATCAAGCCGCCACCGGGACGAGACATCAAGTTCATAAAAGCGTAACTGGCGGCGATCGCGCCCGCTTGCGCCTTGTTCAAACCAAAGGTCAACTCGAAAAAGGCCGGTAACATCGACACCACCGCCAACTCAGACCCAAAGTTGACAATATACGTCAGTTCCAGAAGCGCCACTTGATTGAAATGATAGCGATCTTCTGCCGCGTAGCGTTTGCGTCCGAGCAGCAAATCTTTGTTAACCTGCCAGCAGCCATAAGCTTGAAACAGATACAGTCCGACGAGTACCGCCCAGGTGATATACAGTGCGTTCGGCGTCAAAAAGCCAACCTTACTCAACCGCCACGCCAGCACTGCCAGAACTCCCGCTAACGGCACGTTCATCAGCATGAGGAAGACAAAATCGTGGCGAGAGGTGACTTCGATACCACTGGTACGGTGGGGACGCTGGTACACTTTCCCCGGCGGCGTATCCTCGACGTTAAAGAAGTAAATCGCTCCGTACACCGCCGCTGCAATACCCGTTAGGGCAATGGCCAGACGCCAGTTAGCTTGTCCGCCAGAAAACGCCGCCAAACCTAACGCGATCGAGGGAAGCGTAAAGGCAGAAGCCGCCGAACCAAAGTTACCCCAACCGCCATAAATGCCTTCAGCTAAGCCGATTTCCTTGGGAGGGAACCACTCTGCCACCATGCGAATACCGATGACGAATCCCGCCCCCACGATGCTGAGTAACAAGCGACTGACAACGAGGGTATTGAAGTCGCTGGCAGCGGCAAACATCAAACAGGGAATCGCCGCGTACATCAATAAAATGGAGTAGGTGATACGAGGTCCGAAGCGATCGAGCAGCATTCCAATCAGAATCCGTGCCGGAACCGTCAACGCCACGTTACAAATGGCTAAAGTCCGAATTTGACCCGTTTCGAGTCCCAAATCTTCTTGAATCGTCGTCGCCAGCGGTGCGAAGTTAAACCACACCACAAACGAGAGAAAGAATGCAAACCAAGTTAGGTGCAAGATGCGGTATCGACCGCGAAAAGAGAGCAGTTCTGTCAGCATGAGTCCTATGGGTAATTTTTAGGCAAAAGGCAAAAGAATCGGTAGGGTGTGTGACGCGGCCAAAAAATCTTGCCGAAGTCAGGTCAATGGACTGTTACCGCGTCACGCACCGCCCCCACCGACCAAATACAAGGATGTGTGAGGCGGGCGTTAAATCTTGTGGGTCGTAGGGTGTGTGACGCGGCTAGAAAATCAGGCCGAAGTCCGATCGATGTTGTATTACCGCGTCACGCACCGCCCCCAAAGACCAATCAATCAATCAATCAATCGAGAACGCCAACCGATTCAGCTTTCGCCCCGAACCGTTCGATGAGGACGTTTCGCAGCACGGTTTTCAACTCGTCGCAGGGAATCGCTTTCATGACCCGCGTTCCCAATTGAGCGTCTTTCCCGACTTTGCCCCCCATGTAGATATCGACGGCTTCGACAGTTTTTCCGTCTTTGCGGGTTTTCGTCCCCATCAAGCCGATATCCGCCACCTGGGGTTGTCCGCAGGAGTTGGGACATCCCGTCCAGTGAATTCGTACCGGTTGCGAAAGTTGCAGTTCGTCGGTGAGTTCCTTCGCTAACGCCAACGCCCTTTGTTTGGTTTCGACAAGGGCGAAGTTGCAGAATTGCGCCCCGGTACAAGAGACGAGTTCCCGAACCAACGGTTTGGGAGTTAGGGAAAAGCTGTCTAACAGGGGTTCGCTGCGGAACGCTTCGAGTTTGGCGTCTTCGATGTCGGTGATGATGGCGTTTTGTTCGACGGTAAGGCGAATGTCACCGCTACCGTAAACCTCTGCCAACCGCGCCAATTCAAACATTTGGTTGGCTTGCAACCGTCCGACGGGAACGTGGAGTCCGGCGTAAAACAGCCCCGGTTGTTTTTGGGGATGCAAGCCGATATGGTCGCGTTTTTCCCAAGCGATTTCGTCTTGCGGGGCAGCTTCGGCTAAGGTTTCGCCGAATTCGGTTTCGACGGCGTCGCGGAATTTTTCGATTCCCCACTCGTCGATGAGCCACATCAACCGGGCTTTTTGTCGGTTCGATCGCAATCCGCGATCGCGATACACCCGCAAAATGGCACAACTGAGCGGTACGACGTGCTGGGGTTCGACCCAGGCATTGAGGGGAACGGCAGCTTCACAGCGTTTGGCGGAGAAGAAGCCGCCCACTAGCAGGTTGAACCCAAAGGTTTCGCCCTTAAACGCCGGAACGAATGCGATATCGTTGATTTCGGCGTGAACGGAGTTGTCGGGACTTCCGGCCACGGCGATGTTGAATTTCCGGGGTAAGTTGGTAAATTCTGCGTTGCCCTCGCCGGAATGGGTAATCGCGTCTTGAAGCGCTTGGCAAAGGGGACGGGTATCGATAAACTCGGCTTCGTCGATACCGGCAACGGGAGACCCTGTGATATTGCGGACGTTATCCATCCCCGATTGCATGCTGGTTAGGCCGACGCGATGGAGTTTCTCGAAGATATCGGGGAAATCTTCAAACCGCAGTCCGCGCAATTGCAGGTTTTGTCGGGTGGTAATGTCGGCACTGCCGTCGTTGCCGTAGCGTTGGACGATGCTGGCGAGAACCCGCATCTGTTCGCTGGAGAGGACGCCGTTGGCCAGGCGCAACCGCAGCATGAATTTGCCGGGGGTGACGGGACGGAAGAAAATTCCCAGCCATTTTAAGCGTTGGGTGAGATCGGTTTCGTCGATCGCCTCCCAACCCAATCGCGCAAATTTTTCGAGTTCGTCTTTGACCGCGAGACCGTCTTTTTCGGCTTTGAATTTCTCGAATTTGTTGAGCTTTGGCGACGTTCGATCGGAAGTTGACATATCACGAAAAAATGTAAGTTTGCCTTGCAAACATATTGAATCAGAATGTTTTTGCTCCTGATACAGTGGCTTGCTTTGAGGTTAGCGCAAATTTTGTTGGATTTTCTCCTTGAATTTTTAACGATCTGCGATCGAACTCAAACATTTTATAAATATTTCGTTCGATTCACTTTTTGGGCAAGTTTGCAATCAAATTAAAAGAAGTTTTCAAGAGATTTGGTATCTCAATATACAAAAAATAAAAAGAATATTAATATCTGCATTAAATCAATGCAGATATTGCATAAAATACGCGATCGCACCGTTGCACAGTCTTCGAGTGTGCGACAAGCTATTTGATAAGAGCTGTTTCGATCGCATCAAAAACTTATGGTTGCTGTTTCCACTTTCGATCGCCCGTCCCTGCCGTATCTCCTCGAGCTGTTGCAAGAGGGGGATTTTCAAGAGCGTTGGGACGCCGTCAAACAGTTATCGGAGTTTGGAGAACCCGCGATCGCCCACGCCCTCGACCTCTTGCGATCGCAGCCCGAAGACGAAGAACTCTGTTGGTTCGTCGCTCGCCTGTTGGGAAACAGCAGGTCCCCCGAGGCGATCGCCACCCTCGCCGACTTGCTGGCGAACCACCCCGACGAAGACGTGCGAGTTGCAGCCGCCGCAACCTTAGCTCGTTTGGGACCGCAGGCGATCGCGCCTTTGAGTCAACTCCTCGATCGTCCTCAAGAACGCTTTTTAGCAGTCCGGGCTTTAGCCGAAATTCGACATCCCGACGTTGTCGATGCCTTACTTCCCTACGCCAACGATGCCGATATCTCCCTTCGCGCTACCGTTTTGACAGCTTTCTCGAACTTCCGCGATCGGCGCGTTCTCGCTCCACTGGTGCGGGGTTTAGAAGATCCCGCCGCTGCCGTGCGTTGCCAAGCCACCATCGGATTGGGAGTTCGACAGGATTTAGCCGAAGAATTAGAACTGGTGAAACTGTTGAGGCGACGCTTGTTCGATCCCGATCTCAACGTCTGCCAACAGGCGGCGATCGCCTTAAGTCGGTTGGGAAGCGACAAAGCCGTCGAGGTGTTATCGATCGCGCTGCGATCGCCCCACACCCCTGCATCCTTGCGATCGGATATCGCCTGGGCGTTAGGCTGGCTCGAAACTCCCGCCTCCGTTGCCGCCTTGGGAGAAGCGTTGTTCGCATCGACCGATGAAGACCTCTGTTGCGAAATCCTCACCGTTTTCAGTCACGGGAACTCGTGCAAACTGAGTTCTCAAATTCACGACGTTCTCACCCAATGGCTTAACTCGGAGCATCCTGCCCGAAAACAGCCCTATATCCGGCGTGCGATCGCCTTTGCCCTACGGCGCATCGGCAGTCCGGCGATCGCACAATTTCAATCCGATCCCGACGAAACAGTGCGTTGGCACGCCGCCGCCAAGTGCAGTTAGTTCGGGATTCGGCTCTCGAGCCTCCGTGTTCTCCGTATCTCTGTGGTGAAAAATCACCGAAACGCCTCAAATATTCCAGATCCCCGGTATCTCCAAGACGCCGGAGATCTCGAAAAAACTAAGACTCTTCCATCCGCAAGCGCACCGATTCCGCATGAGAGTGCAACCCTTCTGCTTGCGCCAGCGTTTGAATCGCACTGCTCATCTGGCTCAGCGCCCCGTGAGAATACTCGATCAAACTCGAATGTTTCATAAACGTTTCCACTCCCAGCGCCGAAGCGTACCGCGCCGCCCCCGAAGTCGGTAACGTATGGTTGGGGCCGGCCAGGTAATCGCCCACCGCTTCCGGCGTCGAAGATCCCAAGAAAATCGCTCCCGCGTGGCGGATATGTTCGATGAGATCCCAAGGATCGGCCACCTCCAGTTCCAAGTGTTCCGGAGCGAACTGATTCGACAGTTCCGCCGCTTCCTTGAGAGATTCCACCACCACGATCGAGCCGTAATGAGCGATCGCTTTTTCCGTCAGCAACCGTCGCGGGTGATCTCTCAGTTGCCGATCGACCTCCGCCGCCACCTGACGCGCCAGAGCCGAATCCGGCGTCAGGAGAATCGCCGCCGCCATCGGGTCGTGTTCCGCCTGCGCCAGTAAATCCGCCGCCACAAACATCGGATTGGCGTTGCTGTCGGCGATGACCAGCACTTCCGAAGGCCCGGCCAGAGAATCGATCCCCACCGTTCCGTATACCATTTTTTTCGCCAGAGTGACGTAGATATTGCCCGGCCCGGTAATCACGTCCACCTTGGGAATCGTTTCCGTTCCAAAAGCTAAGGCGGCGATCGCCTGCGCTCCCCCAACGCGGTAAATTTCGTGAACCCCCGCTTCCTGAGCGGCCACCAACACCGCCGGATTGACGCGCAGTTCCGGACCGGGGGGCGTGACCATAACAATGCGATCGACCCCCGCCACAGCTGCGGGAACCGCGTTCATAACGGCCGTACTCGGATAGGCCGCGCGACCCCCCGGAACGTAGAGTCCCGCGCGATCGACACTCGTATAGCGTTTTCCGAGAACGATATCGTTTTCGCCAAACTGTACCCAACTTTTCGGGACGCGCTGGCGGTGAAACGCCTCCACCTGTCGGACTGCCAACTGAATCGCATCGAGAAGTTCCTTCGAGACCTGTTGGTAAGCCGCATCCATTTCCGAACCGCTTACCCGTAGCTGTTCTGGCTGGAGTTGCTGTCCGTCAAACTCCTTCGTATAGTGTAACAGCGCCGCATTTCCCTGACGCTGCACCGTTTGCACGATATCTCGCACTACCGCTTCCTTATCGACGACGCGATCGTCGTGGGTGCGATTGGCAATCCGCCGCAACTCGGCCTCGGCTTCAGCTCGCTGAGTAATGATTCGCAGCATGGAAATTTCGTATGGGCCTCCGCGTTCGATCTGATTCGAGCGAGTCCCCGGTCGTTCGGAGGCGCGATCTGACTCGAACCCGCCAAGGGTCTCGATCGCACCCGGACTCGTCTGTTGTATTCGCTTTGTATTAGCTTAGCGCGGATTTTTTCACAAAGCGCGATTTCTTCAAGACGAGATGTTATATTAGTATGTCTGGTAAACACTATCCAAATTCGGATATCGAAGATCGACAGATATAGGGGAATTATCGGTGGCTAATATCAAATCTGCAGTCAAACGTATCCAAATCGCCGAGCGGAACCGAGTCCGCAACAAATCCTATAAATCCGCCGTCAAGACCTTGATGAAAAACTACTTCGCGGCGGTGGAAGCTTACGGCAGCAACCCGAGCGACGACGCCATGCAAGACGTGCAACAGCGCATGGCACAGGCGTACAGCAAAATTGACAAAGCCGTCAAACGGGGCGTCCTCCACACCAACACGGGGGCGCGCAAAAAAGCTCGTCTCGCCCGAGCGCTCAAACGGCAACAAGACGCCCTCAGCCAAGCGTCCTAAACCAGCCAGACGAACCCCGACGAGCCAGTTCATGCAGCCGATCGACACCCACGTTCACATCAACTTCGAGAGCTTCGACGCCGACTTGGAAGCGGTTCGAGATCGATGGCGTGCTGCGGGAGTGGTCGGTTTGATTCACTCCTGCGTGCGTCCCCAAGAGTTCGAGAAAACCCGAGCGATCGCCGATCTCGTTCCCGAGATGTCTTGGTCGGTTGGGTTGCATCCCCTCGAAGCCCGAAGCTGGAGCGAGGAACTCGCCCGAGAGATTGCCGATCGCGCGCGAAGCAGCGATCGCGTCGTCGCCATCGGCGAAACCGGCCTCGACTTTTTTAAAGCCGAGAACCGCCAACAACAGCGGGATGCCTTTTGGGGACAGTTGCAAATCGCGCAGCAACTGAACTTACCCGTCATTATCCACTGTCGCGACGCGGCCGAAGAGATGGTGGAACTGTTGCGACAGTTTTGGCAGGAAAACGGCCCGGTCGGCGGCGTCATGCACTGCTGGGCGGGAACCCCCGAACAAGCTCGAACCTTCCTCGACTTGGGGTTTTACATCAGCTTTAGCGGCATCGTAACCTTCAAAAACGCCCGTTCCGTGCAAGAGTCGGCCAAAATCGTTCCCGAAGACCGACTGCTCGTCGAAACCGACTGTCCGTTTCTCGCCCCCGTCCCCAAACGGGGAAAACGAAACGAACCCGCCTACGTGCGTTACGTCGTCGAGCGAGTGGCCGAACTGCGCGGGGTCGAGGCCGGGGCGCTAGCCGAACGAACCGCACAAAACGCCATCGCCTGTTTCGATCTCGAACCCACCGTTCGATCTCGAGCCAGTTAACGGCGATCGTCGCGATTCCGTTGGGAACTCGACCCTTGGGGCATAATTGATTAATAAGGAGGACAGAGAAGGTAGGGGAATCACTATTAGTACGTCAGTGTCGAACGGTTCGACCGTCGAGCCTCGAGTCACCCAAGCGAACGCGATCGCGAAGTCCAAAACGAATGTCAGGTCTCACACGAGAGTCGAGCTTGTCGGTATTCCCCAACGGGCAACCCGACGCTACCCCACAGCTCCAGCTTGTTAACCGAAGAACGAGGTTTCGAGAACGAGAACAGTAGTTCTCCCAGCAGAAGCCTCGATTTTGCCGTGCGAGCGTCCGCCAGCGCTTCTCGTCAGTCGAAAATTTCGGCAAAATGCCTCGGCAAAACGTTCCACGTCTCACGCGCAGCCCACAGTCCGAAGAAGAAGACGAATGACTAACCCAACGACCACCACCGCACCCGTCTTTCACCTACCCGACCTGGTCGAAATCCAGCGTTCGAGCTTTCGTTGGTTTCTCGAAGAAGGCTTGATCGAAGAACTCAACAGCTTCTCCCCCATTACTGACTATACCGGAAAGCTCGAGTTACACTTCCTCGGCAAAAACTACAAACTCAAAGAACCCAAATACGACGTCGACGAAGCCAAACGTCGCGACAGCACCTACGCCGTCCAGATGTACGTTCCCACCCGGTTGATCGACAAAGAAACCGGTGAGATCAAAGAACAAGAAGTCTTCATCGGCGACTTACCCTTGATGACCGAACGGGGAACCTTCATCATCAACGGTGCCGAGCGCGTGATCGTCAACCAAATCGTGCGATCGCCGGGGGTCTACTACAAATCCGAAGTCGATAAAAACGGTCGCCGCACCTATAACGCCTCCCTCATCCCCAACCGAGGCGCGTGGCTGAAATTCGAGACCGATCGCAACGGCCTCGTGTGGGTTCGCATCGACAAAACCCGCAAACTGTCGGCCCAAGTCCTGCTCAAAGCCCTGAGCTTGACCGACGGCGAAATTAGCGATCGCATTCGCCACTACGACTTCTTCTACAAAACCATCGAAAAAGAAGGGCAGTTCACCGAAGAAGAAGCCCTGATGGAGCTGTATCGCAAACTCCGTCCCGGCGAACCTCCCACCGTCTCCGGGGGGGTATCCCTGCTCGAATCGCGCTTCTTCGACCCCAAACGGTACGACCTCGGCCGCGTCGGGCGCTACAAACTCAACAAAAAACTGCGGCTCAACGTCCCCGACAGTACCCGCGTCCTCACCGCCGAAGACATCCTCGCGGCGATCGATTACCTGATCAACCTCGAGTTTGACATGGGGCAAATCGACGACATCGACCACCTGGGCAACCGTCGGGTTCGCTCCGTCGGCGAACTGCTACAAAACCAAGTGCGCGTCGGACTCAACCGCCTCGAGCGGATTATCAAAGAACGGATGACCGTCTCCGACGCCGACACCCTTACCCCTGCCTCCCTAGTCAACCCCAAACCCCTCGTCGCTGCCATCAAAGAATTCTTCGGCTCGAGCCAACTGTCCCAGTTCATGGACCAAACCAACCCCCTCGCAGAGTTGACCCACAAACGGCGTCTCTCTGCCTTGGGACCGGGCGGTTTGACCCGCGAACGGGCAGGGTTTGCCGTGCGCGACATTCACCCGTCCCACTACGGGCGCATCTGCCCCATCGAAACCCCTGAAGGTCCTAACGCCGGACTCATCGGCTCCCTGGCCACCCACGCCCGCGTCAACGCCTACGGGTTCATCGAAACCCCCTACTACCGCGTCGAAAACGGCCGCGTGCGTCGGGACGTGCCGCCGGTGTACATGACCGCCGACGAAGAAGACGACCTGCGGGTCGCTCCCGGCGACATCCCCATGAACGGCGAAGGCTACATCCAAGGGGATCTCGTTCCCGTGCGGTATCGCCAGGATTTCACCACCACCACCCCCGACCAAGTGGACTTCGTGGCCGTCTCCCCGGTACAAATTATCTCCGTGGCGACCTCGCTGATTCCCTTTATCGAACACGACGACGCCAACCGCGCCCTCATGGGGTCGAACATGCAACGGCAAGCCGTGCCGCTGCTGCGCCCCGAACGTCCCCTCGTCGGCACGGGCTTAGAAGCCCAAGCTGCCCGCGACTCCGGCATGGTTATCGTCAGCCGCACCGACGGCGTCGTCACGTACGTCGATTCCCAGCGCATTAAAGTCCAACCGGCCTACGATGCCGAAGCCGGAGAAGACCCCCCCGCCGAAATCGAATACGAACTGCAAAAATACCAGCGGTCTAACCAAGACACCTGCTTGAACCAACGTCCCATCGCCTTTGAAGGGGACGAAGTACAAGCCGGACAAGTCTTAGCCGACGGGAGCGCCACCGAAGGCGGCGAACTGGCATTGGGGCAGAACATTATCGTGGCCTATATGCCCTGGGAAGGTTATAACTACGAAGACGCCATCCTAATTAGCGAGCGTCTGGTCTTCGACGACGTATATACCAGCATCCACATCGAAAAATACGAAATCGAAGCCCGTCAGACGAAATTGGGACCCGAGGAAATTACCCGAGAAATTCCCAACGTCGGCGAAGATTCCCTGCGTCACCTCGACGAAACCGGCATCATCCGCATCGGGGCTTGGGTCGAAGCCGGAGACATCCTCGTCGGGAAAGTGACTCCCAAAGGCGAATCCGACCAACCCCCCGAAGAAAAACTGCTACGGGCAATTTTCGGCGAAAAAGCGCGAGACGTGCGGGATAACTCCCTACGGGTTCCCAACGGCGAAAAAGGTCGCGTCGTGGACGTGCGGGTGTTTACCCGCGAACAGGGGGACGAACTGCCTCCCGGCGCCAACATGGTCGTCCGGGTGTACGTGGCGCAGAAACGGAAAATCCAAGTGGGCGACAAAATGGCCGGTCGCCACGGAAACAAAGGGATTATTTCGCGGATTCTGCCCCTGGAAGATATGCCCTACCTCCCCGATGGGAAGCCCATCGATATCGTCCTCAACCCCCTGGGCGTGCCGTCGCGGATGAACGTCGGACAGATCTTTGAATGCTTGCTGGCCTGGGCTGGAGACAACCTGGGGGCGCGGTTCAAGATGGTACCCTTCGACGAAATGCACGGCAGCGAACAATCGCGGGAAACCGTAAACCGCAAACTGCAACAGGGACGGGATAAAACGGGGAAAGACTGGCTGTTCGACCCCGACGACGCCGGAAAAATCCAGGTGTACGACGGACGGACGGGAGAGCCGTTCGATCGCCCCGTGACTGTGGGGAAAGCCTATATGCTCAAACTGGTTCACTTGGTCGACGACAAAATCCACGCGCGATCGACCGGGCCTTACTCCCTCGTTACCCAACAGCCCCTCGGCGGAAAAGCCCAACAGGGGGGACAGCGGTTCGGAGAAATGGAAGTGTGGGCTCTCGAAGCTTTCGGGTCTGCCTACACTCTGCAAGAACTGCTCACCGTCAAATCCGACGATATGCAAGGCCGCAACGAAGCCCTCAATGCCATCGTTAAAGGCAAAGCGATTCCGCGTCCGGGGACGCCCGAATCCTTTAAAGTCCTCATGCGGGAATTACAGTCCCTGTGTTTGGATATTGCCGTTCACAAGGTCGAAACCACCGAAGACGGCACGAGTCGGGATGTTGAAGTGGATTTGATGTCCGACGTTTCGAGCCGTCGCGCGCCCTCTCGTCCCACCTACGAATCTATCTCCAAAGGGGAAGACGAAGACTAGCCGCAACGGGTTGTAGCGGTGGCGCGGGCAACGCCGCTACAACTGGAGGTTCTGGGACGCGATCGCCGGCCGTCGAAACTCGCGGTCGCGCCGCATCCTCCCCAAGATAGATAGATGCCCCTGCACAATCGATCGCGGATAACTGTAACGATGCCAAAAGTCGAACAGCGTTTTGATTACGTCAAGATCGCCATCGCCTCCCCCGAGCGGATTCGCGCGTGGGGCGAGCGGACCTTGCCGAACGGTCAAGTCGTCGGAGAAGTCACCAAACCCGAAACCATCAACTATCGCACCCTCAAGCCTGAAATGGACGGCTTGTTCTGCGAGCGCATCTTCGGTCCGGCTAAGGACTGGGAATGCCACTGTGGAAAATACAAACGAGTCCGCCACCGGGGTATCGTTTGCGAACGCTGCGGTGTCGAAGTGACTGAATCCCGAGTGCGCCGCCACCGCATGGGATACATCAAACTGGCGGCTCCCGTGACTCACGTTTGGTATCTCAAAGGGATTCCCAGCTACATGGCGATTTTGCTGGATATGCCCCTGCGAGACGTGGAGCAAATCGTCTACTTCAACGCCTACGTCGTTCTCAATCCCGGTAACGCCGACAATTTAGCGTACAAACAACTGCTGCTCGAAGACCAGTGGATGGAAATCGAAGAGCAGTTGTACGATGAAGACTCCCAACTCGAAGGCATCGAAGTGGGCATCGGGGCAGAGGCCATCAAGCGACTGCTCGAAGACCTCGAACTCGAAGCCGAAGCCGAAAAACTGCGGGAAGACATCGCCAACGCCAAAGGGCAAAAACGCGCCAAACTCATCAAACGGCTGCGGGTCATCGATAACTTCATCGCCACCGGGTCTCGTCCCGACTGGATGGTTCTCGACGCCATTCCGGTAATTCCGCCGGACTTGCGCCCGATGGTGCAGCTCGACGGCGGACGCTTTGCGACTAGCGACCTCAACGACCTCTATCGCCGCGTCATCAACCGTAACAACCGTTTGGCGCGGTTGCAGGAGATTTTGGCGCCGGAAATTATCATCCGTAACGAAAAACGGATGTTACAAGAAGCGGTGGACGCCCTCATCGATAACGGTCGTCGCGGTCGTACCGTCGTCGGGGCCAACAACCGCCCGTTGAAATCCCTCAGCGACATTATTGAAGGGAAACAAGGTCGCTTCCGTCAGAACCTGCTCGGAAAACGGGTGGATTATTCCGGACGGAGCGTGATCGTCGTCGGTCCGAAACTGCAAATCCACCAGTGCGGTTTGCCTCGGGAAATGGCGATCGAACTGTTCCAACCCTTCGTCATTCACCGCCTCATCCGCCAGGGCTTGGTCAACAACATCAAAGCGGCGAAAAAACTCATCGCTCGCAACGACCCCAATATTTGGGACGTTCTCGAAGAAGTCATCGAAGGCCACCCGGTGATGCTGAACCGCGCCCCGACGCTGCACCGTTTGGGGATTCAGGCATTCGAGCCGATTTTGGTCGAAGGTCGTGCCATCCAACTGCACCCGTTGGTCTGCCCGGCGTTTAACGCCGACTTCGACGGCGACCAAATGGCAGTTCACGTCCCGCTTTCGTTAGAATCTCAAGCTGAGGCACGGTTGTTGATGTTGGCCTCTAACAACATCCTCTCTCCGGCAACCGGCCGTCCCATCGTCACGCCCAGTCAAGACATGGTGTTGGGGTGCTACTACCTGACGGCCGAAAACCCCACCGTCCACGATGACCAAGAACGGGTTTTCGGCAGCATGGAAGATGCCATTATCGCGTTCGATCGCGGCTTAATTCACCTACACGCCTACGTTTGGGTACGCATGAAGCCCGAAGACGAAATCGTATTGAGCGAAAAAGACGAGACCCCCCTCGAAGAACGCAAACTCGAAGACGGCAGCGTGTGGAAACACTACAAGTACACCCGAAAGCGCTTCGATTCCGACGGCACTCTCCTCGCCCAGTACGTTCGCACGACACCGGGTCGCATCGTCTACAACCAAGCGATTCAAGAAGCGATCGCCTAATTCAGTGTAGAAGGTAGAGGGAAAAGGGAAGAGTGAAGAAGACGACCCGAAAATTTTCCTCACTCTTCACTCTCCACTCTCCGCTCTTGACTGCCTTGCTCCCTCTCTCCCCTGCCCCCCTGCTTCCCGTCAACTCTTTCCGTACCGAGACAATATGCGCTTTTACAACCGAGTCGTAGACAAAAAACAACTACGCGCCCTGATTGCTTGGGCGTTTACCCATCACGGCACTGCGAAAACGGCAAACATGGCCGACCGTCTGAAAGACTTGGGATTCCGCTACGCGACGCGGGCGGGTGTCTCCATCAGTGTCGAAGACTTGCAGGTTCCGCCGAGCAAACAACAACTGCTGTCTGCTGCCCAAAAAGAAATCGACGTGACCGAAGCCCGGTATACCCGAGGCGAAATCACCGAAGTCGAACGGTTCCAAAAAGTCATCGACACGTGGAGTATGACGAGCGAAGAACTCAAAGACGACGTCGTCAAAAACTTTCGCGAAAGTAACCCTCTCAACTCCGTGTATATGATGGCGTTTTCCGGGGCGCGGGGGAACATCTCTCAGGTACGCCAACTCGTGGGGATGCGGGGCTTGATGGCCAACCCGCAAGGGGAAATCATCGACTTACCGATTAAAACGAATTTCCGCGAAGGACTGACCGTTACTGAATACATTATTTCCTCTTACGGGGCGCGGAAAGGACTCGTCGATACCGCGCTGCGTACTGCCGACTCGGGATATTTAACCCGACGGTTAGTCGATGTCTCCCAAGACGTGATCGTGCGAGAATTCGACTGCGGCACCCATCGCGGCATTCCCTTACAAAGTATGCGGAGCGGCGAACGGGTGGCCATTCCGCTCGAAGACCGTTTGATCGGTCGTGTTTTAGCTGAAGATGTCGTCCATCCCGAAACGGGAAAACTGGTCAGCGTCGATTACAGCGATCGCAAAAACCGCGAGCCTCAAGCGGTGATGGCGCGACGCAATCAATACGTCTCGAGCGAACTCGCCCGAGCGATCGCCGATGCGGGAGTCGAAGAAGTGATGGTGCGATCGCCCCTGACTTGCGAAGCCGCCCGCAGTGTCTGCCAACACTGCTACGGTTGGAGTCTGGCCCACGCCGAAATGGTGGACTTGGGCGAAGCCGTGGGAATTATCGCCGCTCAAAGTATCGGCGAACCGGGTACGCAGCTGACGATGCGGACGTTCCACACCGGGGGGGTCTTCACCGGGGAAGTGGCGCGTCCGGCGAAATCTACTTTCGACGGTATCGCTCGTTACAGCAAAGAACTCAAAACTCGTACCTTCCGCACTCGCCACGGAGAAGACGCCTTCGTGGTCGAACAAGCCGGGGAACTGGTCATCGAACCCAAAGACGGTAAAGGTAAATCCACCTCCATCGCCCTGCCTCAAGGCTCGACCTTGATGGTCGAAGACGGCGGCGAGGTGAAAACCGACCAGTTTGTGGCCGAAGTTCCCATCGGCAGCGCCCGCACTCGGAAAAACACTGAAAAAGCCACCAAAGACGTGGCGACCGACTTGGGCGGAGAAGTTAAATTTGCCGGAGTCATCCCCGAAGAGAAAAAAGACCGCCAGGGCAACACCACGGTCATCGCCGCTCGGGGCGGGCTAATTTGGATTCTGTCCGGGGAAGTGTACAATATGCCCCCCGGAGCGAACCCCGTGGTGAAAAACGGCAACACCGTCGATATCGGCGACGTACTAGCGGTGACGGAAACCCCCACAGAAAACGGCGGGATCGTGCGGCTGAAAGGGGAAGATCGCGCTCCGAGTGAAGACGACGACGCGGCGGCGTCTGCTTTGGCGACTCAACCGCCGATTCCCAAGGAAGTGGAAATCATCACCGCTTCGGTGCGCCTCGACAGTGCCAAAATCGAGACCGTCAGCAGCCAAGGACGGGATCAGTACGTGATCGGCACCCAGCAAGGGCAAGAGTTCACCCTCACCGCAACGCCGGGAACGAAAGTTCGCAACGGTCAGGTGGTAGCCGAACTGATCGACAGCACCTACAAAACCCAAACCGGGGGGATTCTTCGCTACGGCGACATCGAAGTGGCCAAACGGGGCAAAGGCAGTAAAACCGGCTACGAAATTACCAAAGGCGGTACGCTGCTGTGGATTCCCGAGGAAACCCACGAAATCAACAAAGATATCTCGCTGCTGGAAGTCGAAGACGGCCAGTATGTCGAAGCCGGAACCGAAGTCGTCAAAGACATTTACTGTCAAAACAGCGGGATCGTGGAAGTCGTGCAGAAAAACGACATTCTGCGGGAGATTTCCGTCAAACCCGGCGACTTGCACCTCCTCGAAATCGGCAGCGGTAGCGAGTTGAGCGTGTCGGAAAAAACGCTGGTTCACCCTGGAGAAGAAATCTATCCGGGGCTGACGGCCGAGCGCCTGTGCTGGGTAGAGTCGGTGATGACGCCCGAAGGGCCGGGGGTTTTGGTGCGTCCGGTGGAGGAATTTCAAGTTCCCGACGAGCCGCCGGTTCCCAACCAGCAACCGGCCGAAGGACAGGAAAACGCTTTTCCGATTTCGTTGCGTCCGGTACAGCGGTTGTTGGCGTTCAAGGACGGCGATCGCATTAAGTCTGTAGACGGTCAAGAACTGATCCGCACGCAGTTAGTTCTCGACATTGGCAACGACGCTCGCCATCTCGAAGCAGACATCGAACTGGTTCCCGACGAAACCGAAGCAGACGTGATGCGCTTGCAGTTGGTGGTTCTCGAATCTCTGACCGTTCGTCGGGAAACGGCAGCACTCGATCCCCTGTTTAGCAGCAGCACGACGACTCGCTTGTTGGTCGAAGACGGCGACCAAATCGAACCGGGGGCTGTAGTGGCTCGCACGGAAATCTGCTGTAAAACTCAAGGGATTGTTGGCGGTATTCGCGAAGGGACGGAAGCGACGCGCCGTATCTTAGTGGTGAGCGAGCAAGATCGCTTCAGCCTCGAACTCGACACCAAGCCCAACGTCAAAACGGGTCAGTTGTTGGTGAGCGGGTCGGAAATCGCCCCCGGCGTGGCACTGGAAGATTCCGGTCAAGTGGTAGACGTCAAGAACAATACGGTGGTGTTGCGTCACGCTCGCCCCTATCGGGTGTCTCCCGGTGCCATCCTGCACGTAGACGACGGCAGCTTGGTGCAGCGGGGTGACAACCTGGTGTTGTTGGTGTTCGAGCGAGCTAAAACTGGAGACATTATTCAGGGTCTGCCGCGTATTGAAGAACTGCTCGAAGCCCGGAAGCCGAAGGAGGCGTGTTTGCTCAACCGTCGTCCGGGTACGGCGCAGGTTATCTACGAGGAAGACGAATCGGTCGAGATTCGCATTGTCGAAGAAGACGGTACGATCGCCGAGTATAAGCCGAGTCCCGGTCAAAACGCGATCGTCGTCGATGGGCAGCACGTGGACGTTGCCGAACCGCTCACTGACGGACCGGCAAATCCCCACGAAATCCTCGAATCTTGGTTCGATTACTTGGCACCGTCGGGAACTTACGAGGCGGCACTGCGGGCGTTCCAAAGCGTCCAAACTTTCTTGGTAAACGAGGTGCAGTCGGTGTATCAATCTCAAGGGATCGATATTTCCGACAAACACATTGAAGTGATCGTGCGTCAGATGACCTCGAAGGTGAAAATCGACGACGGCGGCGATACGACGATGTTACCGGGAGAGTTGATCGAGTTGCGGCAGGTCGAACAGGTCAACGAAGCCATGTCGATTACCGGCGGCGCTCCGGCTCGATATACGCCGATGCTGTTGGGGATTACCAAGGCATCGTTGAATACTGACAGTTTCATCAGTGCGGCGAGTTTCCAAGAAACGACGCGGGTACTGACGGAGGCGGCGATCGAAGGCAAGTCCGACTGGCTGCGCGGTTTGAAAGAAAACGTGATCATCGGTCGTTTGATTCCGGCCGGAACTGGGTTCAACGCCTACGAGGAGATGAACTTCTCGGCACCCGAGGCCGATATTAATTTGGCGATCGAGGGGGTTGAGAACGATGAAACTCTCCAAGACGTGGTACTCGACGATCGCACGGCTCGCGCCTACAATCTCGGCGTCGGCGGTAATGCTGGCGATGAAGACGACATTCTGTCGGACGAGAACGACGAGGACAACTCCCCTATCCTCGACGAGGAAGACGATCCGACGGCGTAATTTCGAGAGGGGGAGCCGGGGAGAGGGGGAAACTGTTCCCGGTTCCCCCTCTCCCCGATCTCGAGTTCGAGACGCTCAAACCACCGAAAAACCATGAACGGACACAGGCAAAGGTCAGGCATTAGACGCATTGCAGGCGCGATCGCCCTTTGCCTGTGTTGCGCTTTTACAGTGGTGTGGGTGGGGTGGTTCGGACGCGCCGACGGCTATGGCGTTACCGCCGAACCGCCGGAAAAGCCGACGAAGACGTTGGAAGAGAGCGGACAGGCGACCTCCGAGCGGGAGACGGCTTCGTTATCTCGCGGGACGGCGTCTTTTGTGGAGGGGACGAATCAGGCGTTGCAGGCGTGGCAACTGTCTCAATCGGCGCGATCGCCGGAAGACTGGCATCGCGTCGCCCGACATTGGACGAGTGCGGTGAGTGCGATGACCGAAATTCCCCTCGACGCTCCCGAACGGGCGTTCGCTCAGAAAAAGGTGTCGGAATATTTGTCGAACACCCGCTACGCCATCGAACAAGCCCAGCAAAGCGGCAACCGACTTCCCTACCAGACGTTTAACAGTCCCGTTTTCGACGAACAGTTTGCCCTGTATCGATCTTACGTGGCGACGGTGGGGATTCCCGACGTGCTAGTAGTGGGCAGTTCTCGCGCCCTGCAAGGTCTCGATCCGAAGATGTTGCAATACGAACTGTCTCGACAGTTGCCCCAAAGCGTCAAAGTGTTTAATTTCGGCATCAACGGCGCGACAGCGCAAGTTGTCAATACGCTATTACGAGAGTTCGTGACTCGCGTTGAAAAAGATGGAACCGTTGCGCTGCCGAAGGTAGTGGTGTGGGCGGACGGTTCTCGGGCGTTCAACAGCGGACGCAACGATCGCACCTTCGCTCGTCTCGTGGCGTCCCCAGGATACCGACAACTGCAAAATCCCCAGTTTAGCGTTCCCCAAACCTCCATCAGCCTCTCGATCGCAGACATCGACGCTAACGGATTTCGCGTCGTGAGCGATCGCTTCGACCCGCCGGTTTACTATCAACAGTATCCGCGCGTTTCCGGCGATTACGACCTCGACTACGCCAATTTCAACCTCGGCGGCGTGCAAGGAAACGCCCTCGCCTCGGCGATTCAGTTTCTACAATCGCGCCAGATTCCCCTCGTTCTCGTGAATTTACCCCTCACGCGAGACTATCTCGACGCCACTCGGTTTCGCTACGAACGGATATTCAGCCAGTTTCTGCAAGACCAAGTGGCCGCTCGTTCCGGCGTTTGGGTGCGGGATTTATCCCAACAGTGGCTCGATCGCACCGACTATTTCGCCGATCCCAGCCATCTCAACCGAACGGGTGCGGCGGCGGTAGCGCGTCAGTTGGCGGGCGATGGGAATCTTCCTTGGTGATTTTTCGAGGGGGAGCAAGGGAGCAGGGGAGCAGGGGGGACAAGGAAGAAACTGTAAACTGTCTCCACTGCTTCGCGGCTCACTGTAAAAGGTGCGTGACGCGGGGGCTGGTTTAGCAGCATATTTATCGTGTCTTTAGGTCCTGAGAGGGTGACAACATAGCTAGACCCCCTGCCTCACAAGGGATAGAGCCTCTAGCCCTCGTTGAAAATGGAGAGATTTGTGAGGCTTCAACGCCATGAGCGCCAACATCCAATCTCTCCAGAGCAG
>NZ_JAQNCQ010000293.1:0-29103 GCF_028368005.1 Geitlerinema sp. CS-897
AAGCCTGTGGAATCGTTCTGGCGGGGACTTGAAGTTATCTGAGTTCAAGTCTAGTCAAGAGGTTGAGAAGCAGGAAATCCTTGGTGTGAACCAGGGAATCTCCCTGCATACCCGATAGGGTTGCTGGGAGAGGATGTCAAATCTCCAGCAGCCATTTACCGATCTGGAATTTTGCGGCCAACTCGTTAATACGGCGATCTCTTTTCTGACAAGAGTTTCAGGACTTTTCTGCACCACTAAGGTTTCAGAAGTTTCTTTTCCTGTAAGGATTTCAGCGATTTCTTGCATAGTAAGTTCGGAAGAGCCTGCAAGGTTTACCCCCCCGTCGATCGGGTTCGATCGCTTCGGCCGTCGTAGGGAGTGTGACGCGGCCAGAAAATAGAACTGAAATCCAGTTAAGGGACTGTTACCGCGTCACGCAGCAGATCCAACAGGAGTTGAAGAGATGAGGAGATTTGAAACACTTCCATCATCAGGTTATCTCCCCATCCGATCGCCTCCTTACCTCCCAAAATTACGCGTCGTCGAGAGCCGCAATTCCGGGCAGCACTTTACCTTCGAGCAGTTCGAGACTCGCACCGCCACCCGTGGAAATGTGGCTCATTTTCTCCGCCACACCGACTTTTTCCACCGCAGCCACAGAGTCGCCACCGCCGATAATGGTGGTGGTGCCTTGTCCGGTCAACTCTGCCAGAGTCCGAGCGATCGCTTCGGTACCTTTGGCAAATTTCTCGAATTCAAACACGCCCATCGGTCCGTTCCAGATGACCGACTTGCAGTCTGCTAGGGCGTCTTGGAAGGTTTTCACCGAATCCGGTCCGATGTCGAGACCCATCCAACCGTCAGGAATTGCATCGACCGCTACAGTGCGATCGTTGGCATCGGGGGCAAAATTATCAGCAACAATTACATCCGTCGGTAACAACAGCTCCACACCACGCTCTTTTGCTTTGGCTTCGAGAGCTTTTGCCAGTTCCAGCTTATCTTCTTCCACCAAAGACTTTCCAACGCTCAAACCGCGAGCCTTGAAGAACGTAAAGATCATACCGCCGCCGATGAACAGCTTGTCCACCTTTTCCAACAGCGTTTCGATGACACCGATTTTGCTCGACACTTTCGAGCCGCCAACGATCGCCGCCAGAGGACGCTGGGGATTTTCAATGGCGTTTTGCAAGAACTCCAGCTCTTTCTCAATGAGATATCCCGCAACGCAAATATCGATGTGTTGCGTGACTCCTTCCGTCGAAGCGTGGGCCCGGTGAGCCGTTCCGAACGCATCGTTGACGTAAACGTCCGCCAGAGACGCCAACTGTTTGGCGAATTCAGGATCGTTTTTCTCTTCTTCGGCATGAAAACGGACGTTTTCCAGCAGCAACACGCCGCCGTTGGCCAGTTTGTCCACTTCAGCTTTCACCGCATCGCCAACGCAGTCGTCGCATTTAATAACCGGTTTACCCAACAGTTCCGAGAGACGTTGTGCCACGGGGGTCAAGCGCATATCTTCCTTGACCTGCCCTTTCGGACGCCCCAAGTGGCTCGACAGCAACACTTTCGCACCCTTTTCAGTCAAATCCCGAATCGTTGGGAGGGCGGCGCGAATCCGCGTATCGTCGGTGATTTTGCCCGAATCATCCAAAGGTACGTTGAAATCCGCCCGTACCAAAACCCGTTTACCCGATAAATCCGACGCCGATAAATTTGCTACAGTTTTCTTAGGCACTTTGACCTCCTATATCTACTTATTTTTCTGGTATTTCCACGTACCTGGCGGTCAAGTTGAGACTTCGCGCCGTCACAATTCTACCGGAGACCGGACATTAGAGAGACGACAATGTTTAAGAGCGTACTGTTTCCCATCGACGGCAGTAGAGAATCGCACCACGCTGCCCAAATCGTGGCCGATTTAGCGAAAACCTACAACGCCCGCCTCATTATCCTATCGGTGGTCGAACCGCCCGAAGAAGGTAGCGAACCCACCCGGATGAACTCTCCCGAACTCATTGCTGAGTTACTGAAAAGCGCTCAGGACGTCTTCGCCGAACAAGGTATCGAAGCTGAAGCGATCGAACGAGAAGGCAAACCCGCTTTTACCATTTGCGACGTGGCCGACGAACTCGACGTCGACTTAATCGTAATGGGCAGTCGCGGCACCGGCTTAACGGAAGAAGGCGCTGCCGAAAGCGTCACCAACTTAACCATCAACCTGTCCCCCTGTCCCGTGCTGGTCGTTCCGTAATGGCGATGATGGGATGATGGGATGATGAGATGATGGGATAAGGAGAAATTCTGAGTCGGTGCGTGACAATGTATTGGTCTCAGGTTCGACACCCGGTTTTTCAAGTCACGCACCTTACCCCTGTTCCCTATTCCCTATTCCCTGTTCCCTATTCCCTGTTCCCTGTTCATGATTCAGTGGTATCCCGGTCATATTGCCAAAGCCGAACGGCAACTGCAAGAACAACTCAACCGCGTGGACGTGGTTCTCGAAGTGCGAGACGCGCGAATTCCCCTGGCCACCCATCACCCGCAACTAGCGCAGTGGTTGGGAGAAAAATCGCGGGTTCTCATCCTCAACCGCGTGGATATGATTCCCTCAGAAGTCCGTCAGGCTTGGACGAACTGGTTTTCCGATCGCGGCGAAACGGCCTATTTCACCAACGCCAAGCAGGGAACGGGGGTCGCTCAGGTGGCTAAAGCTGCTGAGGCGGTGGGGGACAAACTCAACGAACGCCGCGTGTCTCGAGGGATGCGCCCTCGTCCGGTTCGGGCTGTGGTTATCGGTTTTCCCAACGTGGGAAAATCGGCGTTGATCAACCGCTTGCTGCGGCGGAAAGTGGTCGAAAGTGCCAGACGTGCGGGAGTGACGCGCCAGTTGCGCTGGATTCGCCTGTCGGAGCGGGACGGAAAACGCGGAAAATCTGGGGCGGCGAACCGGGCAAATTTGGAACTTCTCGATTCGCCGGGTATTATTCCGTGGAGGTTGGACAAACAGGCGGACGCGGTGAAGTTGGCGATTTGCGAGGATATCGGCGAGGCTGCTTACGACAACCAACGAATCGCGTCGGCAATGGTGGACGCGATCGCTCGAGTCGAAAGGTTGGGCAACGACATGGTTCCGCAAGACGCCTTGTTGTCTCGCTACGACCTCGATCCCAAAGGCATGACGGGGGAATCTTATTTACATTTGCTGGCCGCCGAACGCTATCAAAACGATGTCGAACGTACTGCCTGTCAGCTTTTAAACGATTTCCGTAAAGGCACCCTCGGGAAAATTCCCCTGGAATTGCCGTTTTCGGAGGTTAGTTAACAGCATCTAATTTATTTACATTTACTCACAAACACTAACAGCATGTGTTAGTGTGATGACATGACGTTAGTACCCCTTCGCAAAGCAGTCGAAGCGACGGGACTCCATCCAAACACGCTAAGAAAGTATGCAGACAACGGCACTATTCACAGCGTCCGAAATGAAGCAAATCAGCGGCTTTTTGACGTTGATAGCTACATTCAACGAACCCGTCCTAAGCGCGGATATACGGTTTGCTATTGCCGTGTCAGTTCGTCTAAGCAACGAGACGACTTGGATAGACAAGTTGCTTACATGCAAAGCCTCTACCCGCAAGCCGAAGTCATTAAAGAGATCGCCAGCGGTCTCAACTTCAAGCGAAAAGGGCTTCAAACCCTACTGGAACGACTTATGCGTGGAGATCAGTTCACGCTTGTGGTTGCCTGTAGAGACAGACTCGTTAGGTTCGCCTTCGAGCTTATCGAATACTTGGTCGAACTCAACGGTGGAAAAATCGTGGTTCTCAGCCACCCTGAAAGTTGCCCAGAATCCGAACTCACCGCCGATCTTCTCTCCATCATTCATGTCTTCAGTTGCAGAGTTCACGGACTCCGCAAGTACGGCAAGAAAGTCAAAGAAGATCCAGATTTACCTCACGGCTGAGCAGCGCCATCTTGCCCGCCAATGGTTTGGAGTCTCACGTTTTGTCTATAACCGCACAATCGAATACCTTCAGACCGATGGTACACAGGCAAACTGGAAAGCCATCAAGACTGATTTACTGAATAGCTTGCCTGAGTTTTGTAAGGCAGTGCCTTATCAAATCAAATCAATAGCGATTAAGGATGCTTGCACGGCGGTCAGGGAAGCTAAGAAAAAATTCAAAAAGACTGGACAAATCCAAAAACCTAAATTCAGAACCCGGCGCGACCCGGTCCAGTCTTGCTATATTCCCAAGTCAGCCGTTAGCGAGGTTGGGGTATATCGCACAATTTTGGGGAGCGTTCGATTTGCTGAATCGCTGCCCAAAAAGTTTGGGGATTGCCGAATGAGCATGGCTTACGGGCGTTTTTACTTGTGCGTCCCCGAAGAAGCGGTGCGACAGAGCGCCGTCGAACGGCGTGAGCGTACGCGCACCAAGAGAATCGCCGTCTCTCAGCCTGAGAACCAAGGGCGAGTCATTGCGATCGATCCGGGAGTGAGAACCTTTGCCACATTCTTTTCCGAGCAAAGCTTTGGCAAGATTGGTGAAGGGGATTTCTCTCGGATTCAGCGTCTCTGTCATCACCTGGACGATTTGATTAGTCGTTCTTCAAAAGCTTCGTCTAGTGCTAAGCGTCGTCTGCGTAAAGCTGCCAGTCGTATGCGCTTGACGATTCGCAATTTGATTGACGAATTACATCACAAGACCGCTCGGTTTTTAGTTGATAACTTTGACGTGATTTTGCTGCCAACATTTGAAACCTCTCAAATGTCTAAGCGTAGCCAGCGTCAGATTCGGTCAAAAACTGTGCGCTCGATGTTGTCGTTCAGCCACTACCGATTCAAGCAGTTTCTGAAGTACAAAGCTTTCGAGACCGGCAAGTTAGTCTTGGATGTTTGTGAAGCCTACACGAGTAAGACCGTTAGCTGGACGGGCGAACTGCTCAATATTGGTGGTGCTAAGCAAATCAAGTCACGAATTGATAGTCAAGTGATGGACAGAGACATAAATGGCGCTCGTGGGATATTCTTGCGGGCTTTGGTAGATACACCCTGGATGCGACAGCATCTTGCATTTGTTAATGAACGTTAGCAAAAAAGTATCGGAGCCTTGATTAGCAGGGGAGAGGGGGAGCAAGGGAGAGGGGGAGCAAGGGAGAGGGGGAGAAATTGTCAATTATCATGATTTCCTGTAGAAAAGTCCTGAAACCCTTGCTAGAAAAGATATCGCCGTATTAAAGGGTTTGCCCCAAAATCCCAGATCGGTAAATGGCTGCCGGAGATCCCCGGCATCTCGGAGATGCCGGGGATCTGGCTCGAACCCCAATGCAGATTTTATGTGTTTTGTCAATACCTCACGGTTTGGGGGCGAAACAGAGTAAAACGCCCTCGGAATCTTTTAACTCGAAGCTGTTGAGATCGTCTAAATTGCCATCGCGATCGAGTCCGGGTGAGGCTACGGCCACTTTCCACTGATTGAGGTTAATTCCCAACCATTCGCCGAGGTGAACTTTCATCGGTTCGCCCCCCATGTGGGCAACCATTGCAATACCTTCGGAGCCGTCGTTGGGGTTGCTGCGGACGCCGTAGAAAATAGTGCGATCGCCCTCGCTGGATTTGTCAAAGCGATCGGTTCCGATTAGGCTCTGCCCCAGCCACGCTCGCGCATGGCGAAACTCTCGTAACTGTCGGTTGAACGTCGCTCTCACGACATCGACATTATCTTCGTGATAGGAGACTTTGCAGGCTTCGTAACAGTCCTCCATAAATAACAGAGCGAATTTTTTCAACTGTGCCATATCGAGGGTCTTGAGGAACTGCACCATTTCGGGATGGTTGAGCAATCTCAGGCGATCGATCCGACAGGAGGTCGTGTCTTCCCCCAAACATTCCTGACAGGCTTCGGCGACCCGTTCGAGGTCGTAATCCATCTCGACCATCGTTTCTTGCAGGGCGTGGCCGAAGTCTCGCAATTGTGGGAGTTGGGTAAATCCGAGAGATTTTAAATGTTGGAACAACTCCGGGCGATCGTAAATTTCTGGCGTCACCTGCCACTCGAGAAATCCCACTTCTTCGGAGACAACTTTCACCCCGTAACGCTCGTCGGTGTTGCGGAAAAACATCCAGGGAGCGTGAGACAAGGCGTTGATAAAATCCATCGGAAGGCCGGGGCTGAATCCGTACACCCACAGCGTCGTTGCGGGGTTGTCGTAAGCGTTGCGAAGCACTTCTGAGAGCGTATCGCCTAAATTCCAGTTGATGGTGCGATCGCGCTCGACTTGATTGCCTCGCCGTACTGTGTCGTGGTTGGCGCATCCGGTAATCCAGTTACTCCCGATGTGCATCACTTCCAACACGCGACGCCATTTTGTTTCCCAAAATCCCTTGAGCGTTGGGGTGTTGTGGGCGAAAATCAACGGCCCCCACTGGTAGGATTCGGGCATTTTCTCAATGAGATCCCGATAGGTCGAGGTATCTTCCCATCCTTCGGACGGCCAGGGGCGACCGTCCTCGAAAATGGTAAACATCAACCGTTTGTAGTCGCCGATTTCCTGCACCACATCGCTCATGGCCAGTAAATAGGCATCGTCTTGTTCGACGACTCCCGAAAGCGGGTTGAAAAATCGGAAATCCTGGCCGCCATCGACGCGAATGCCGTCGCATCCGGTATTGAGTTTGCGTCGCTGCATTTCGAGGAAAATCGCCCGAACCGTCGGCAGTTGGTGGTTTAAGTCCTGTCCGTACATATTCGGACCTTTGAGATATTCCCGGTTGACGAGAAGTTCCGATTGGTTGTCGGCGTGGCCGTAAACCAGGTCGTAAATGACTTGTATCGGTCCGGTGGAAAAGTTATGTAGAGTCGCGATGAAATCGATCGCTTCGTCGGGGCGCAAGCTGCCCAACAGGGCGGCGTTAGTGGTACTCGATCCCAACAGTGGCACGTCGTAGCCCCAGTCTTGGGTGTTGGGTTTGTTCAGTTCGATGGTGAGTTCGTCCTCTTCTTCACTGATGAAGACGAAAAATTCGCTTTCGGGGCTGTAGTCGGTGCGGAATTCGATCGTCGGTTCGGTGGGAAGTAACTGAACGGCGTCGTAGCCGACGAAGTTCTCTTCGGCGGGAGTGAGGGGGTCGTCGTTGGCGAGTTTGTCGGAAATGCGCTGGTACAGCCGCGTCAGACTTTCGAGGGTTCCCTCTCGGGTGGCCGTTCCTATGTGCAGTTGCAGGATGTTGCGGGGGGCGTGAACGCGGGGAATGGCGATTTCGGGTCTGTGTTGGTCTGCGGTGAAGAAGTCTGGGAGTTGGGAGGCGCTGGTGCGGGCGAAATAGTCGAGATCGCGGCGATCGCTCTGCAAGCTGTCGATGTCGTAAAGTTCTGCCGGTCCGAAAACGCCATAAGGAAGTGAGTACGGCACGATGTCGCGAATCGCTTGTAAGATTCCTTGTTGGTCGATGTAGCGCATCCAGTAAAACGACCCGGCGCGATCGCGCGAACCCGGTCGCATTCCCGATAGAACTCCCCAGAAAAATTCCCCCTGTTGTTCGAGGTTCAGGCGGGTTCGCTGAAAGCGGACGACTTGTTGACCTTGGCGAAAGTCAATGTCGTCGAGGGGCGTGAGGATTTCGAGATAGATTTCTTTTTTCCGCATGACCTGGGCTGTCAGTTCCGGCGCCCAGAAGCCGATTTCGGTCAACCCGTCTTCCCGGTAGTGAGCGCCGAGTCGTCGCGCTAGCTGTTGGCCTTTCTCAAAATAGGTGGCGTGTGAAGCGTCGATCTCCGCCGCCCACTCGAGCAGGTCTTGGGTTGCTTCTTCTATTAGCTCGATCGAAGGCATAGACGTTGTCTCGACGTTGACCATAGGATTGCGATCTCCGGAATATTTTTATTTGTTATACCTCAAAAAACTGCCAAATCGGGTTTTGGGGTATTTTGTGTGTATAATGTACTGAATAAATACTATCGCACGAAGTCGGGAAACAGCTACCCTGACTTACTTAACCCCGAATTAACCTTTGCCAAGCGGCGAAGATCGTTTACAATAGGACACTGTAAAAAATCGGGGATTTATCGAGATTTCGATGAAAAATCTCGTCGATTACAAACCCTTTAGCGCAAGATAAAACGGGTAGGCGATCGAAGAGCGATCGAACCGACCGTCAAAACAAACGACTCATGTTAGACTGCACAGCAGAAACCGTAAAAATACAGAAAAAAGATAGCAGACGAGGACTGTAAAGACCGAAAATCGAGCGATAGAAGGTCAACTGCATCGAGTCAACCGCACATGAATTCTGGGTATTCCCTGATATTAGCTACCGACCTCGACGGAACCTTTCTCGGAGGTTCCGAGGGCGATCGCACCGAATTTTATCAATATCTGCAACACCATCGCGATCGGGTCTTATTGATTTTCGTCACCGGACGAGATCTCGGTCTCGTCAAAGAACTCTACGAGGAACCCGTGTTTCCTCGTCCCGATTACATTATCGGCGACGTCGGCACGAGCGTCACGTGCGGTAAAACCTTCGAGCCGTTGGCAGAGGTTCAAAACTGGATAAGCGATCGCTGGCAAAACGCCAACGATCGCGTCAAAGCCCTACTCAAAGACGAACCGGGGCTGAACCTACAACCGATCGAACCTCAATATCGCGTCTCTTACTACTACGATCCCGACGCCTTTCGAGACAGCACTCTGGACAAACTCGAAAACGCGGGATTCGACGCGATTCTCTCCGCCGATCGCTTCCTCGACGTCATGCCGAAAGGCGTGGCCAAAGGCCCGACTCTGTTGAAAACCCTGGCCGCCCTGGCGCTCGAAACCGACCATACCGTTGTCGCCGGGGACACCCTCAACGATCTCTCTCTGTTCGACACGGGACTCAAAGGCATCGCCGTGGGCAATGCCGAACCCAAACTCGTCGATCGCGTCCAGCAAATGCCCCACGTTTATATCAGCCAACATCCAGGAGCCTCGGGCATTTGGGACGGTCTGAAATACCACGGTAAGACTTTGGATTAGGAGATGGAGAGAGGGGGAGAGGGGGAGCCAGGGAGAGGGGGAGATTTTCCATCACCTCATCATCCCATCACCCGGCCATCTCAATCTCGTCCCCAAACGATCCTTTCACAGCGTTAACACTACCAAACATCCAACATGAAATCATCTCTCGTTATTCTCTATCACCGCGAACCTTACGACGAAGTCGTCGATGAAAACGGAGTCGTTCATTACCGGGACAAAAAAAGCCCCAACGGTATCGTTCCGACTTTGAAAAGCTTCTTCGACAACGTCAGTCAAGGAACGTGGATTGCTTGGAAGCAGGTTAACGCCAAACAACGAAGCAAGTTCCAAGAGCGAGTCAACATCGAAGGGAGCAACTACAACGTCCGTCGCATTCCCCTCAGTGCCGACCAAGTCAAGCATTTCTACCACATCACCAGTAAAGAAGCCTTCTGGCCGATCCTGCACTCGTTCCCCTATCACTTCACATACGAGTCTTCGGATTGGGAAAACTTCAAAACCATCAACAAAGCCTTCGCTGAAGCCGCTTGCGCCGAAGCCGCTGACGACGCCCTAATTTGGGTTCACGATTACAACCTTTGGCTAGCTCCGAAATACATTCGGGAACTCAAACCCGACGCCCGCATTGCCTTTTTCCACCATACGCCGTTCCCCTCGGTGGATATTTTCAACATTCTGCCCTGGCGGGAAGCGATCGTGGAAAGCTTGCTCTGTTGCGATATCGTCGGTTTCCACATTCCCCGTTACTCCGAGAACTTCGTCAACGTGGCTCGTAGTCTGTTCGAGGTCGATGTCGTCAAGAAAGAAGCGGTTCCCGAACATATTACCGAGTGCGGCACGGCCTTAGCCGAACCGGAAGTGGTAACGCAACTGCGTTACAAAAATCAATTGGTCAATGTCGATGCTTTCCCAGTCGGAACCAACCCGCAACACATTCTCAACACGCTGCAAAAACCGGAAACTCAGCAGCGAGTGAAGGAAATTAAAGAAGAGCTGCACGGTCGTACGTTGGCGATCGCCGCCGGACGAGTCGATTACGTCAAAGGCAACCGCGAACTGCTTGAATGTTACGGACGCCTGCTCGAACGCCGTAGCGACCTGCACGGTAAAATCAGCTTGGTGATGACCTGCGTGCAACCGGCAGCGGGAATGCGGGTCTATCGAACGGCACAGCAGCAAATCGAGCATTTGGCAGGGAAGATTAACGGACGCTTCGCCCGACTCGATTGGATGCCGATCCTGCTGTTTACGCAACCCGTTCCGTTTACGGATTTGATCGCTTATTACAAAGCGGCAGATATTTGTTGGACGACACCGCTGCGAGACGGGTTGAACCTGGTGGCGAAAGAGTACGTGATCGCTCACGAAGGCAAAGACGGCGCGTTGATCCTCTCCGAGTTCGTCGGGGCTGCGGTGGAAATGCCCGAAGCCATTTTGACGAATCCCTATTCGATCGATCGCATGGACGAGGCCGTCGATCGCGCCCTGACGATGTCGGACGAAGAAAAAGCCGATCGCATGACGAAAATGTACGATACCGTCACGAAATACGACGTGAAGTATTGGGCAGACCGCCTGTTCGAGATTTTCCAACGCATCGAACACGAAACGGTTGCCGATAAAGAACCGGCCGCAGTCTAACGTCCGCCTCGTTCGTGAAGCGGAACGGAGTTCTTTCGACGGTTTTCAAGCGTGGGGTGCGACCGATTCGCGCTTCGCGCTTTTTTGTTATCGACCTCCGGTCGAGGGAACGGGGAACCGGGAACGGGCAACAGCATTCACTCTATTTTTAGGGTGGGCAATGCCCACCACACCCTACATTTAGTGTGGTTAACGTTTAATTGCACAAGTCCAACTACCTGTACGATTTCCGGTTGCCTTTTCCCTGTGACCTTTAACGTTGCGGCCAGAATCCCCTGACAAATCGGCGATGCGCCCGTGAAGTCTCGGAAATTTCGTTAACTTGAAACAGATACACCTAACCGAACTGATACAAACCATGCGCGACTATCAAACCATCGAAAGTCAACCTTACGACCTGATCGTTATCGGCGGCGGTATCAACGGGGCAGGTGTCGCACGAGACGCGGCCTTGCGCGGTTTGAAGACGATCGTTATTGAAAAAAACGATTTTGCCAGCGGAACTTCGAGCTGGTCGACGCGACTGGTTCACGGCGGACTTCGGTATTTAGAGTATTTCGAGTTTTCTTTGGTGCGGGAATCGTTGCACGAACGGGAACTGTTGTTGAGAACCGCGCCCCATTTGGTGCGACCGCTGATGTTGACGGTTCCGGTGTACGGGAAGCGATCGCGTCCCTATTGGAAAATTTGGGCGGGGATGATTCTCTACGATATTTTCAGCTTCGATAAAAGTTTGTTACCTCACCGAATGCTGCCGAAAACCAAGTTTCTTCAGCATTTCCGCAGTCTCGACCCGGAAAACCTCAACGGCGGAGCGCAGTATTACGACGCCCAGGCCGTGTATGCCGAACGGCTCTGTTTGGAGAATATCATCGACGCCGATCGCGCTGGGGCGACGGTGTTGAATTACGCAGAGGTGACAGCGTTACACAGAGATGGCGATCGCATCACCCATTTAACGTGCGAAGACAAGCTGACGGGAGAAACCTTTGACGTGCGCGGCCACGAGAAAACGGTCGTCATCAACACCTCGGGTCCCTGGGTCGATGCTGTCTGTCAGCTTGGCGTGGAAGACGGCCAGGCCAAACCCATCGGTAACACTCGGAAAATCGGCGGGACGAAAGGATCTCACATCATTGTCGATCGCTTCCCCGGTGCGCCGGATTCTGCCCTCTACGTCGAAGCCAAAACGGACGGACGCCCCTTCTTTATCGTGCCGTGGCTGGGACAGGTTCTCGTAGGAACGACGGACATTCCTTACGATGGCAATCTCGATCGCATCAAAGCTAACGACGAAGAAATCGACTATCTCCTCAGAGAAACGAACAATATCATCCCCAGCGCCCAACTGACGCGGGACAGCGTCAAATTCACCTATTCTGGCGTGCGTCCGCTGCCGTACGCGGACGGGAAGTCTGCCGGAAGCATTACCCGAAAACACATTCTCGTCGATCGCGAGAAAGAAGGCGTGAAAAACCTCATTTCGCTCGTCGGCGGTAAACTCACCACCTATCGCCACGTGGGGCAGGAAATGGTCGATGCGGCTTTTGCGAAAATGGGCAAATCTGCACCCTCCTGTCCGACGCTAACGCGGCCGTTACCGGGGGCGACGTTACCCAGCGACGACGAGGTGGCGGAAACGGTGAAAACTTACCGCGATCGCGTTCCCGTGCCAACGATCTACCATCTCTTCGATGCCTACGGTTCCCAAACGCCGGATATCTTAGTCCGCATCGACGAAAACCCGGAACTCGCCGGTCAGATTACGCCGGAGTTACCGGACATCAAAGCGCAAATCGTCCACGCTGTCGAGGTCGAGTACGCTCATCACCTCATCGATATTTTGCGCCGTCGCACGACGATTTCGATGCACTGCTGTTACGGATTGCAGACGCTCCCGACGGTGACGGAGGTGTTGCAAAAATATTGCGGTTGGAGTCAGGACGATTGCGATCGCCAGGTGGCAGAATACCGAGCGTACATGGAAGACAACTGTATCCCCGATTTCGCGCTTTCGAGCAGTCGGCGATCGGTCGAAACGGTTTCGGCGTAACATCGAGTCGGTCTCCGGGCGATCGCGTAGGGTTAACTCAAGCGTTCGAGCGGTTCGTGTTTCGGATCGAGGATTTTCTGGCCGCCTTTGGCAAACTTCACCGCCATCGAAATTTTGGGCGCTTGGCCAAATACCAGCGTTACCTCTCCCATGCCGAACTGTTCGTGAACGACGCGATCGCCTACTTTCCAATCTTTCGTCAACAGGGCAGTATTTCCAGCCGATTTCGCCCCCTTAGAGGTTCGGCGTCGCTTGGGTTTTATCGTATTTCCCACTAAAAATTCCGACGGTAACTCGTCTAAAAACTGCGAAGGCAACGCCGTTTGATACGATCCCCACAAACTCCGACTCAACGCGTGGGTAATAAACAGTTGCTCTTGCGCCCGCGTGATCCCCACGTAACACAGTCGTCGTTCTTCCTCCAACGCTCGAGGGTCGTTTTTGCTGCGGAAATTCGGAAACAGTCCCTCTTCCATTCCCACCACGAACACCACGGGAAACTCCAAGCCTTTTGCTGAATGTAGCGTCATCAGCGACACCGCCGATTCTCCCTCGTTGAGATTGTCTAAATCCGAGGCGAGAGACGCATTGGCTAAAAACCCCGTTAACGACGCATCTTCGCTATCTTCGGCGTATTGCTGCATGGCGTTGTAAAGTTCCTCGACGTTTTGGCGCCGGCTTTCGGCTTCGTCCGTACCTTGTTGTTTTAAGTCTTCGATATAACCCGACTCGTTGACGATATCTTGAAAAACGTCCGTTGCGTCAGTATTTTCAACGCGTTCTTGTTGCTTTTGAATCAGCTCGACGAAGTTTAAAATCGCCTTCGATCGCCGCCCGGCCACCGTTTTTACAGAAGTCTCGTCACTGAGAATTTCCCACAACGGAACTCCTAATTGTTGGGAGATCGTGTCGATTTTTTCTAGAGTCGTTTTTCCGATGCCCCGTTTGGGCGTATTAATAATGCGTTTGAGACTGACGGTATCGGCAGGATTGACGACGACCCGCAAATAAGCAATCACATCTTTAATTTCTTTGCGATCGTAAAATCGAAGTCCGCCAACGACTTTATAGAGAATATTCGCTTTGACTAAAGCATCCTCGAAACTGCGAGACTGAGCGTTCGTTCGGTAAAGAATGGCAAATTTCCCCCAATCGAGTTCGGGATTTTCGATGTTGAGGTTGCGAATTTGTTGGACGACAAAATCTGCCTCTTCGCGATCGTCGTCAGCGCGGTAGACACAAATCGGTTCCCCCTGTCCCCGCGTCGGACGGAGAATTTTTTCGATGCGTTCGGTATTGCGTTCGATGAGGGTATTGGCAACTTCTAAAATCGTTTCGGTCGAGCGATAGTTTTCCTCGAGTTTCACCATCGTCTGAGTGAGATCGTCCGCTAAGCCGTCGCCGAAATCTTCTTGAAATTCCAACAAAATCGTGAAGTCGGCCATGCGGAAACTGTAAATCGACTGATCGACATCGCCGACGACAAACACCGATCGATTCTCCCAGCGATCGAACGATCGCGGTTCTGCTCCGTTCGCCACTAGCAACCGAATTAAGTCGTACTGAGTTCGGTTCGTATCTTGATACTCGTCAACGAGAACGTGAGAAAATTTCGAGTGCCAATATCCGAGAACCGATTCGTTTTGGCGAAACAGTTCCACGGGAACGCGGATGAGATCGTCAAAATCGAGGGCGTTGTTTTCGGCGAGTTTGTCTTGATAGACCCGGTACACTTCGGCGATCGTGCGTCCGCGATAATTCGGTTCGTTGCGTTCTAAATCTAACGGCGACCAACCTCGGTTTTTGGCGTTACTGATGGCGTAGCGAACCGTTTTCGGCTTGAATTTTTTATCGTCGAGATTCAGTTGGTGGGTGACAATTTCTTTGACGAGAGATTGGGCGTCGGACTCGTCGAAAATAGAAAAGTTGCGCGTCCATTCGCGACCGTTTTCGTCGCGATATTTGTTAATATCGAAGCGAAGAATTTTCGCACACAAACTATGAAACGTCCCGATCCACAGATGTTTGATGTAGGTGCGCCAAACGTGCGATCGAATGCGAGTTCGTTCGTCGGGAGGTAAAACTTCTAGGGCTTTTCCGTGGCGATCGACAGCCATCGTCTGGGCGAACAGCGTTTCGATCCGTTCCTTCATTTCCCGCGCCGCTTTGTTGGTGAAGGTGACGGCGAGGATGTTTTCAGGCGAGACTCGATGTTTGAGAATGAGGTTAGCAACGCGATAGGTCAACGCCCGCGTTTTTCCCGAACCGGCGCCGGCCACGACGAGTAACGGTCCGCAGAAGTGTTCGACAGCAGTACGTTGGGACGGGTTGAGTTGACGGATAAAATCGGCGGTTGCCATTGGGTTCGGACTCGGGGTAAAGACAGATCGATCGCGATCGCCGGTGTCGGACGGTCGTTAATATCTCAGTCCGCAGCGATCGCGGGCGACGTTCGTATTTTAGCGCGACGCGCTCACGTGTAAATCGATTAACAAGGGCAGGTGATCGGAGCCGATATCGGGGCCGGTTCGCACGTTCGCCACCCGCAGATCTGGAGTTAACAAACAGTGGTCGATCGGAATCGAAAACAGTCGCGCCAGCGGGAAAGGAAGGGCGTTAAAGTTGTTTCGCGTCGGCCAGCTCGGTAAAATGCCGAATCCCTGACGGGCGTTTTTCAGTCCGGTTCGTCTGACGAGTCGTTTGTAGTAGGGCGACCACATGGTCGTGTTGAAATCTCCGAGAACCAACGTCGGTTGGGTTAAGGTTTGTACGAATTCGCCGAGGCGATCGAAGTGTTGGTTTCGCAGGTGAAACCGCCAGGCTCGGACTGGGGGTAACGGATGGGTGGCGATAATGGATAACCGTCGGTTTGCCACTTCGAGTTCGCCGACAATGCTGGCGGTTTTGTGAGAGTCGAACTGTTTCAACTGGGGATCGAGCAGCGGACGCTTGCTGTAAACGGCGATTCCGCGATGCTCGACGCGATCGGGTCGGAACTGATAGGGCAGAATGTCGCGGAGTCGGTCGAGCTGTTCGGTCCACTGGGCGTTAACTTCGATAAATACGGCGAAGTCGGGATTTTCTTGTCGGACGAAGGACAGCACGCGATCGAAGTTCTGGTTGCGATCGTGGAGGTTGCTGACGAGAACGCGCAAGTCGGCGTCGGGTTGGGGTAAAAGCCGCATGGGAGGCAGATACCACGGTACGACTTGTACGGCCAACACCGCACTACAAAACAGTCCGATCCACAGGGCGATCGGACGGCGACTCAGGACGAGAACGACCACGGCGATCGCGCTGAGCAGGAAGTATTGCACTTGGAAGTGAGAGAGCAGTTCGAGCGAGGGCGACCAACCGTAGCGGGACGCGATCGAGGCCAGGGCGGTGACACCGAGGGTCGTCGCCAAGGCGATCGCTGCGGCGATATCGCGAACGCGCGATTTGGAGAAGTTGAGAAAAGCCATAAGCAACGCAGGTGTCCACAACGAGAAACGGCGATCGAGACGGCTTGAAATTCAAAAATGGGGTTTGGGGGGCGATCGCTCGCGAGTCTAAAAATTTATGACAATTTTCGCCTCGTCTCGGAAAAAACCCCTTTTCGATCCCGAGAGATTAGTAGAAACCCACTTAACCCAACCGAAGACCCGCACGACGCCAAATTTAGCCGCAGGGAGCGATCGCCCCCTCGGACATCACGTTAGGCGGAGGAGTTTAACTGCGTATGTCTTACCCGTTTCAATTTTTTGAAGGCTTTGCGATCGTTTCTAAAGCGATCGGTCCGTCCGTACCCGGTCGAGTTCAGTTTAGAGGATCTTGGTGGAAAGCCATCTGTCGGGGAGCTGTGACGTTGCCTCCGGGGGCGGTCGTCCGGGTTGTCGGCCGCGAGGACATCACCCTCGTCGTCGAACCCGAGTCTCGCTTGTCCTCGAGCGATTTATCTGGGATCGTGGTTCATCAATCTTCAGAGGAGGCTTGCGACACCTGAACGATCGCTTTGACGGTGGCGGGAACTTCCCGCAAACTGTAGGACAGCATCGATCCTCGCGTGTAAATCCCCCAGTCGCGAACGCCGAACCCCACCGCCTCGATACCCAAACCGCGAGCGATATACACGGCTCTGGGAAGATGATAGCGTTGCGTGACGAGAACGGCGCGATCGATCCCGAACTGGGTTTTCGCGCGATCGCACGTCTCGTAGGTACTCAACCCCAGGCGATCGAGCCAAATGTCTTCTCTAGGAACCCCGCGAGCTTCGGCGTAACGGCGCATGGCATCGACTTCGTTGTAGTCGGGCGATCGGTTGTCGCCGGACATTAACAACTTTTCGACCGTGCCGCGTTTGTAGAGTGCGACTCCTGCCAGAACGCGATCGGCTAACATCGGGGTCGGCGTTCCGTCTTCCCACACCCCCGCACCGAAGACGATCGCTACCGGTTGTGGCTCGATATTCTCCAAGTCGCCAAACCGATAGGGATAGGTGGCCAAGTTGGCATAACCAAACAGTAAAAAGGGAATCGCGATCGGTAGCAATAAGGCGATCCCTCGAACTGAAGACAGTGCGATCGACACGGCAATAGACGTCCGTTTAAATACTAATAAAGTTTCCGCTTAACTCGGCGGCCGTCGTATTGAGCGTGACCGCTAACATCGGACCGTTGGCCTCGCGTACGAAGGTCAGTTCTAGAGAACCGTTCCCGTCCGGGTCGAGATTCAAGTTGTCAATAGCGGCCTGCAATCGCGGATCGATTAACTGGTCGCCGATGGCCGCCAGAGGCACGCTGAACTCCTGTAATACGAGGTTGGCTTCCGTCAACCCCTCCGTTAACGCAATTTTATCGATCCCCGTCTGAAAATCGATGATGACATCGGCTGGAATTTGTCCGCCGATCTCAGAACGGCTGGGATCGGTACGCGCCACGTCCGTTCGCAAAACGAAGACATCGGCACCGTCGCCTCCGTTTAACCCGTTGACGCCGAAATCGCCGATCAGGGTATCGTCACCCACTCCACCGTCGAGAATATCTTCGTCTTGACCGCCGAGGAGCAAATCGTTTCCCTCGTCTCCAAACACGAGATCCAATCCGATATTACCCGAGAGAACGTCGTCTCCGACGCCGCCACGAACGGTATCTTCGTCTCGTCCGGCCACGATGAGGTCGTTTCCCTCGTCTCCCGAGAGGATATCCAATCCGGCGTTACCGGCTAACACGTCGTCAGACAGTCCGCCGCTCACGGTGTCGTCGCCGCCGAGGGCAATAATCGTATCGGCCAGTTCCGTGCCGTTGAGAGCGTTATTATTAGCGTCACCAATTAAAAACTCGTCCATCCTTGAAGTATCCTCTAGTTATCGTTTGTTGCGTCGCCGGCGATGGAGATGAGGAAGTTTCCTCACAGAAGAGGGTAAGGAGGAGAGTCAAGAGCGTGGATGTTTTGACTCTAACCGCTTCGCTCTCCTAACTCCCTTTCCCTCTAACGGACGTTAGTTGTCGTACACCCGAGCTTCAGGAGCGTCGGGATATTCTTCGCAATACTCTTCAAACGCCGTTTTCGTCAAGCGTTCGGCTTTTTGGTGAGCGGCTTCGGCTTGCAGTTCTTCGACAATGTCCCAAGCAGCGGCACACTCTTTCGATCGCGGCCCTTTATCGGCACAAACAGCTCGAGCCTCTTCGATGGCTTGTTGAATTTTGTCTTGAAGCAAGACGCTGCGAGGAGCTTCGATAAAGTTGCCTTTTTCTAGAATGTCGGAGACCGAAATCGTTCCGAGCAGTTTATTTTCGATCACCGGCGCGAAGTGAATGCGCGTGTTGGCGAACAGGCGGGCGACGTATTCGATGCAGAGGTTGGGATTGACGACGATGCAAGGTTTGCTCATGATTTCGTATACCCGCATCGATTTCGGATCTTTGCCGAAGGCGACGACTTTATAGGTCACATCGGTTTCCGTGACGATCCCGTAGGCGTCGTCGTCGCTGCGTCGTTCGACGATGAGCGCTCGCACCTGCTTGTCTTTCATCAACTGCACGGCTTCGGCAACGGTGGCCGATCCGCGTACGGTGACGACGTCAGTTTGTGCGATCTCGATGGCTTTCATAATTGCTGTGTCCCCTAATCAAAAGACCTCAACTAGCGTAGCCCGTTCGGGGGGGTTCGATCGAGCTTTGTGGCAAACTCGATCGCGATCGGCCGTACTCATGGGATCTCCGACGATCTCGCCGATCGATTCGTACGGTCATTTTTTAATAATTATAACAGCCGGGGTCGGAAGGCTATCGCTGTTTCTCGCATCGCGTTACAATAATTTCAAATCAATTTAAATTAAAATCGTTAGCGAGGTATCTGTTTTCAAACAGACTTTTATCTTCGCAACGATCGCGATTTTCACGCAACTTATTATCCCATTTTTGGCGTAATTTATTTTTAAATCTTTTTTAAAGTTTTCATGTTTTTTTGATAAAGCCTCGCTCGGATCGATAGGGAATTATTTAGGTAATTATTAAAGTTTTAAATAGGACGGTTTGGTGCGTGCTGTCAAAATCAAACCGTTGGTATCGAGGGAAGACGTTAAGGTTATCGAAATGGAAAGTCGTACAGAACTGCTCGAGAACTACGAACGCGGAGATCGCAATTTTAGCGGAGGGAATTTCATCGGTGGGAACTTCTCGAGTTTCCATCTCAAAGACATCGATTTATCCGAAGCGTATCTCAGCTCCGCCAATTTCCAACGGACGTTGCTCGATCGCGCTAACCTGTACCGGGCATATCTGTGCAGTGCCGATTTCAGCTATGCCAAACTCTACGAAGCTAATTTGTGCGAGGCCGATCTCACCAAAGCCAAACTCAACGGTGCCTATTTGGTGGGGGCGACCCTGACCGGAGCCAAACTCAGCGGAGCCAGTCTAACCGGAGTCAACCTGCGACGGGCAGACTTGCGCGGGGTCAACCTGTGCGGGGCAAACCTCACCGAAATCAACCTGCGCGGGGCAGACTTACGGGGGGCGAACCTGAGTTGGGCCAAACTGGCAGGAGCGCGGTTGAGCGGCGCGAACCTCGAAGGAACAAGCCTCACGGGTATCGATCTCAGTGGCGCGTACCTCAACGGTGCCGACTTGCACGGAGTCGATTTAGACGGCGTCGATCTCAGCCAAGCCAAGCTGAGCGGCGCGAATTTCCAAGGGGCGAACTTGAGTGCGGCGAACCTCAGCCAAACCCAACTGCGGGTAGCCTTACTGCAAAAGGCCAACTTGCGGGCGGCGAATTTAGAAGAGGCGCTGTTGGTGCGATCGAACTTTTGTGGGGCGAACCTCACCAAAGCCAATCTTCGCAACGCCGATCTCAGCCAAGCCGATCTCAGCGAAGCCAACTTGAACCTCGCCGACTTACAAGGAGCGAATTTAACCCAAGTCTGCTTGCACAAAGCCTATTTGTGGAAGGCCAACCTCGATCGCGTCAATCTGTTTCGCGCCAACCTCCGAGAAGCCAGCCTTCGCAACGCTACCCTCAACGCGATCGATCGACTCGAAGCCATTTGGACCGGTGCCACGTTACCAGACGGCCGGATCTTTGTCTGAAACGCGCCATCATTGAAGATCGACTGCCGAGCGATCGCGGGCCTCTCGTCGTCGGCCATAATGAGGGCAAACCTATTGCTCGATCGCCCAAAAGGAATCTGTGTGGCTCAAGAAATACTCTGAGATTGCCCGTATCGCCACCGGACTGTTACCGCGTCGGCTGTGGATTTCCCTACTCGACCCGCGACGCGTAGCACTCCTCGAAGCCTGTCTCATCGGATTGGTCTCCGGCCTCGCCGCCGTTCTCCTCAAACAAGGGATCGGCCTGGTGGGGGGACTGCGCGTCCATCACACCGAAGGATTTCCCGTTTGGCTGAAACTTCCCCTATTTGGCATGGTGGGGGGTCTTATCGCTGGATGGCTCATCGATCGCTTTGCGCCCCAAGCCACTGGAAGCGGCGTCTCCCACGTCAAAGCCGAACTGGCCTCGCCTCAACTCAACCATCAAGGATTTACCCTCAACCTGCGTTTGGCGGCCGTCAAACTCCTCAGTACGATCCTCGTTGCCGGTTCCGGTCTGGCACTGGGTCGCCAAGGGCCGACGGTTCACATGGGCGCTGCGCTGGCCGCCTCCATGAGTCGCTGGATTCCCACCTCCCCTACCTACCGCCGCCAAACCATTGCCGCCGGTGCCGCAGCCGGACTCGCCGCTGGGTTCAACGCTCCCATTTCGGGAATGTTGTTCGCGATCGAAGAACTCCTACACGACGTGTCCAGTCTGACGTTAGGAACCGTGATTCTGGCGTCTTTTGTCGGGGCGGTCGTCTCGCGCATCCTCGGCGGTGAAAACTGGGATCTCAACCTCGAACTTACCGCGTCTCTCGCACAGTTTTCAGCCTTAGACATTCCGTTTTTGTTGCTGTTGGGGATCGCGACCGGGGTGTTGAGTGGCTGGTTCAACCGGGGGATCGTGGCCAGTTTAGAACTCAATCGCCGCCTGCCGTTCGGATTACCCGGACGGATCGCCTTAGCGGGGGCGATTTCTGGGGCAGCGATCGCCGCGTTACCCGCACCCTTTCGCGACAGTACCGGACTGCGGGAGTTTATCAGTACCGGAGAAGCGGGGATCGAGATCGTCGCCGTGGCCTTGGTGGTGAAATTCGTACTTACCCTCGTGGCGTATGGCTCTGGGGCGTCGGGAGGACTGTTCGCGCCGACGCTGGTGTTGGGGTCGGCCTTGGGGCGATTGGTGGGACTCTCGAGCCAAACCCTTTTCGACATCGGCGATCCCACCACATATGCTTTAGCCGGAATGGGGGCGTTTTTCGGGGCGGTGGCGAAAGTCCCGATTACGGCGATCGTCATCGTGTTTGAAATTACCACCGACTTTAATTTGGTGTTGCCGTTGATGATCGTGTCGGTAACGGCTTACGTGGTGGCCGAACAAGTCTCGAGCGGGTCGCTGTACGATCGCCTACTGGAAATGCGCGGTTGGAGCGCCCCGACGGCCAGCGTCGAAGGTCAAGTTCTCTCAGAACTGGTGGCGGCGCAGGTCATGCAGCGTCAAGTGGAAACCTTCGACAGTCACATGGCGTTGAAAGACGTCATGACGGCCTTTTCCAAATCGAACCATCGTGGCTTTCCCGTGGTCGATCGCTCGCGACTGGTGGGCATTATTACCCAAGCTGATTTGACGAATATCTCGGCGCGCCAGTTGCCTGAAGACACGCCTCTCGAGCAGGTGATGACGCCGAAACCGGTGGTCGTCCGTCCCGAAGATACGCTGACGCAGGTGCTGTACCTCCTCGAACGCCACAACGTCAGTCGGCTTCCAGTCGTCGACGGGCGGCGACTGGTGGGAATCGTCACCCGCAGCGACATCATCCAAGCCGAATCGAAGAAACTGACGGGTCGAGGGGACGAGTTTCGTAAAGTCGAACCGTCTTATCCGGTCTATTTGACGCGAGATCCCGCTGTGGGGCAAGGGCGGGTGTTAGTACCGTTGGCGAATCCGAAAACCGCTCCGTTGTTGTTGCAGTTTGCCGCCGCGATCGCCAAAGCGAACGATTACGAACTCGAATGTTTGCAAGTGGTGGCGGTTCCCCCTCACCGATCGCCTTCGGAAACCCCCGTGCGAACGACCTCGAGCCGTCGCCTGCTCAAAACGGCGTCCCGCATCGGCCGTCAGTGGAACGTTCCGGTTCACACTCAGGTTCGGGTCGCCCACGACGTAGCGGCGGCGGTATTAGAGACGTTGCAAGAACGCCATATCGATAAGCTGTTGATGGGATGGAAGGGGGGAACGCGCACGCCGGGACGGATCTTCGGTGACGTGTCGGATACGCTGTTACATCAAGCCGCTTGCGAAGTGATTTTGGTGAAATGGGGCAAGTTCGTCCCGCTCGAGACCAGTCGTACTTCTTCTCTCTCGCTCGATCGCTGGTTGGTTTCTGTCGGCGGTGGGGCGAACGCGTCGGCGGGGTTACGGTTGCTTCCGGGGTTGGTCTGTTTGGGAGAACAGACGACCGTGCGCTTGTGTCAGGTGTTTCCCCCGACGCCGAACGAGCCAGACACGAGTTTCCTCAATGCGACCGCCCAACAGCTCGATCGCCAGTTGAAGGGTCGCGTGTTCGCCCTGCCCTCCTTCGGGCTATCGGTGGCAGATGCGGTAGTCAATTTGGCGCGATCGCACGATTACGATGCCGTGCTGATCGGGGCGAGTCGTCGCAGTTTGCTCGGTCGGGCGCTGCAAGGCAACATTCCCCGAGAAATTGCCCGACGGTGCGATCGGACGGTGGTTCTGGTTCGCGCCGCGTTGACTGAGAAAGACGAGGTTTGACGGGCGATCGCCGGGCGATCGGCACTCCGACAAAATGCGATGATGGTGAACCGAGGAGATCGAACGTGCTACGCACCGCTTCCGCGAACGAACAAAAACCATCACAGAACAGTAACCATGAAAGCATTCGTCACCGGGGCAACCGGCTTTACCGGATCGCACCTCGTCAAAGCGTTACGCGATCGCGGACATACCGTCACGGGTTTAGCCCGTCCTACATCGCCGAACCTGTTTCGCTTGAAAGATTGCCAAGTCAACCTCATTTACGGCGACGTGACCGACGAAGAGGTGTTAAAAGCAGGAATGGCGGGGGTCGATTGGGTATTTCACACCGCCGCCTTCGTAGACTTGGGACTCGTGGACGAAGCCAAAATGGAGCGGGCGAACGTCGAGGGAACGCGGGCGGTTTTAAATGCGGCCAAAGCCTCGAACGTATCTAAAATGGTTTATTGCAGCACCATCGGTATTTACGGCGACACCCAAGGCAACACGGTCGACGAAACCTTTCAACGCACGCAAGCGGACTTTTCCTCGGCTTACGATCGCACGAAATACGCAGCCCAACAACTGGTCGATCGCGCGGCCGACGACGGCTTTCCGGTTGTCAGCGTCATGCCTTCGGGGATTTTTGGCGCCGACGATCCCCATTTCGGACCGGTGATTCAAAACTTCCTCAACGGAAAACTGGGGGTTTGGGCAGGGGGCGATCGCGTTACGGGGATCGTTCACGTAGACGATTTAGCCGAGGCGATGATTCTCGCTGCCGAGAAAAGCGTTCCCGGCGAACACTATATTATCTCCGCAGGCGATCTCACCACTCGGGAGATGTTCGAGATTCTCAGTCGGGTTTCCGGCGTGCGTCCCCCTCGCGAAGTGCCTCAACCCGTAGTGCGTTTGGTGGGAAACGTTCTCGACCCCATCGGACGCCTGGCCAAATGGAACCCGCCCTTGAGTCGAGAGCGGGTTCACTATGTTTACGATCGCTGCGTGCGAGTCGATAGCAGTAAGGCGCGACGGGTTCTCGGGTGGACGCCTCGGTCGGTGGAACAGACCCTCCGAGAAATTGTCGAGTCTTATCAAACAGCGAACCGTTAACGGACGCTAGAAGTTTACATCGACCTCGACGCCGCGATATTTCCCTTTCGCACGAGTCGTCGGTGTCGGCACTTCCGAGAGCGATCGCCCTCGAAGAGTCGCACCGCGATATTTTCCGATCGTCGGCCCTTCCTGGGTTTCAATCTGGGAAGGGTTGCTGTCGTACCAAACTCCGCGATAACAGAATTTCATGATTTCGCTCTCGAATTCACGTCTAGGGGTTCGTTGCTGGCGATTCGCGTCGGGCGATCGCGCCTCTATTGGCAAGACTCGTTCGTTCGAGACATCTCCGACACGCCGACCTCAGCCGCCGAACGGCAGAACAGCGTCATACGGCGATGGGCTTTCGTGTGGCGACGACGTGCCGTTAACATCCGCGCTTTTTCTTGCATATTCATCGAGCGAACCTCCAGTTTTTGGTGAACCGTTTTACAAAAGTCTGTAACAAATTACACATTATTCTCGTATATCATAACCACTTGACAAATATTCTGGGTTAATAGGCGACTAAGAGTCGATGAAGCCAGTCACCAGTTGTAGGGTGCGTGACTTGAAAAATCCGGTGTAAATCCTGAGACCGAGAAATCGTCACGCACCGCCCATGTACAACGCCAACATACAAGGGTGCGTGACCTAAAGACACTCAAAATATGCCGCGAAACCGGCCAACCGGTCACGCACCGACTCCACAGGTAACAGTTTCCTCCTTGTCCCCTTGTCTCCCTTGTCCCCAAATCAAGGATGCCGACTTCCATCGGGCATAATGGCACCTTTGAGAATCGCGCCGCTGAGATTCGCTTGGTATAGGTTCGCCCGAGACAGGTTCGCCCCCGTCAAGTTCGCGTGTACCAGCGTTGCTTCCGTCAAATTGGCCATGCTGAGGTTAGCACCGGCGAGGTTCGCCCCCGTCATGTTGGTAATCCGGAGACTGGCTTCTCGCAGATCCGCCTGGGCGAGATTGGCAAATCGCATATTTGCTAAATACAGATTTGCCCCAATGAGGTTCGCGCCGATAAAACTGGCTTTGGTGAGGTTCGCCCCCATTAAATTGGCGACGCAGAGGTTGGCCAAACTCAAATTCGCCCGGTATAAGTTCGCGTGACACAACGTCGCCCCGACGAATTTCGCCAGAGAACAGACTGCAAAACTCAAGTTCGCGTCGCGCAGATCGGCTTCTCCCAAAGCCGCCATCGTTAAATCCACTTCCCGCAAATCGGCGCGAATTAACTCGACATCGGAGAGATCCGCCTGTCGTAACGTCGTGGTGTAGAGAACGGCGTCGGACAAATCGGCGCGATTGAGTTTGCTTTGTTGGAGTTTGGCCAGGGAGAGATCGGCTTTAACGAGACTGGCTTCGGTCAGGTCGGCTCGAATTAAATTCGCTTCTTTGAGAGAAGCGTAGCGTAAATCGGTCGTGTAGAGAATCGCGTCGCAGAGGTTGGCGCGATCGAGCAAAGCGTGTTCGAGGTTCGCCAAGCACAGATCGGCCTTAGCCAGATCGGTCTCGATTAAATTACAAAAACTAAAGTCGATCTCGCGCAGGCGTTGCCGAACTAAATTTTCTCCCTGCAAGATCGGGCAACTTTTCGGTTGGTTCTCGCGCCACTGGTTCCAGGCGTGGACGCCGCAATCGAGCAGTTCAGTTGGCGAGAGAGGTGGAGTAGTTGCCATCGAAGGGCGTCGGATAGATGCTGCTGCCGATTATTCTAAGCGCGATACACCGTAAAATCACCGAAAGCGATCGCAAAAGCGTGACAACGAAGAGACTGTTAACTGAACACTGTCTTCACTGTTGGCTGCTCACTGTTGACTGCTCGCTGTAAAAGACGCACCCTTATCTGTCGTGACAACGAAGACAAGGTTAACTGAACACTGTCTTCACTGTTGGCTGCTCACTGTTGACTGTTCACTGTAAAAGATGCACTCTATCTCAGTCGATCGACTTCCCCCCGGACAGTTCGGCTTGCCCGTCGTCGGGCAAACGTTCGCCTTTTTATTCGATCGAGACTTCGCCATCAAACAATATCACCGTTACGGCCCGATTTTTAAAACTCGCCTTCTCGGAGAGCCGACGGTGTTTCTCATCGGCCCCGAGGCGCTCGAAGCTCTATTATCGAGCCAGATGGACTGTTTTTCCTGGCGTGGCGGCTGGCCGAAATCGTTTCGTATTTTGCTCGGAAAATCGTTGTTTTTACAAGATGGCGAGGAACACCGACACAACCGCAAACTGATGATGCCAGCCTTTCACGGGGCAGCGCTGGCGCAGTATTTCGAGACGATGGTGTCCGTGTCGCGGCGGTACTGCGATCGCTGGCTGCGCCTCGGCGAGTTCGTCTGGCTCGAAGAAATGAAACAACTCACCTTCGACATCGCCTCGCAACTGCTCGTCGGGGCCGATTCCGGGGAAGAAGTGGCGCAGCTGAGTCGTTGGTTTACCGAACTGACGAACGGTTTGTTTGCGTTATTACCGCTTTCCATTCCCGGAACCCGTTTCGGACGCGCGTTAGCCGCGCGCGATCGCTTGCTGCAACATCTCGATCGAGTCGTCGAACAACGGCAGCAACAGCCGACGCGAGATGCGTTAAGTTTGTTGGTACAAGCCCGCGACGAAGCGGGAAACGCCCTCAGCCAACAAGAACTGACCGCCCAAGCCATGTTGTTGTTGTTTGCCGGTCACGAAACGACGACCTCGATGCTCACCTGGCTGTGTTTGGAGTTGGGACGCCACCCGCAACTGTGGCAGCGGGCGCGATCGGAACAGCGGGAACTGGCTGAACGGGGGCCGTTAGAGTTAAGCCAACTGTCGCAAATGCCCTATCTCGATCGCCTGTTAATGGAGGTCGAACGGTTGCACCCTCCCGTCAGCGGTGGATTTCGCCGTGTCGTCAAACCCTTTGAATTTGGTGAGTATCGCGTTCCCGAGGGGTGGTTGGCACTTTACTCGATTATCGCCACCCATCGCCTACCCGATATTTACCCCGATCCCGAACGCTTCGACCCCGATCGCTTTGTAGAACGCCCGCAACCGTACAGTCTCATCGGATTTGGCGGCGGACCTCGGGTGTGTTTGGGGATGGCCTTCGCGAAGTTGGAAATGAAAATCGTCGCGTCGCAGTTGTTGCGAGAGTACGATTGGGAGATTTTGCCCGACCAAAGCTTAGAAGCCGTTGCGGTTCCGACACGACATCCCAAAGACGGCTTACGAGTTCGGTTTTTTCGAGTCGCAGCATAGAACGACCGTCGTTTGTCGAAGAAAGAGCCGCGAGTGCTGGGTTTCGGGGTGCGACCCGAGCTAGAATCTTTAAGGGTTAGCCTTTACAGTGAAGAGTGAAAACACTTCGGAGCTGACAGTCTCTTCCGGGTTCCCTCGATCTTCTCGGTACTTTTTGCTATGACCCCCCTGAAAACGCCTCGCGTTCGCGCTCCAGAACTGCCCCAAAACGCCCTTTGGCTGAACGTCGATCGCTCGTTGAAACTGTCGCAACTGCGGGGGCGCGTGGTGTTGCTGCACTTCTGGACGCACGGCTGTATTAACTGTCTCCAGGTTTTGCCGGATTTAGCTTATCTCGAAACCAAATACGGCGATCGCCTCCTCATCATCAGCGTTCACTCCCCCAAATTCGCCACCGAAAAAACCGAAACTAGCCTGCGTCAAGCCGTGCGACGTTACGATATAACCCATCCCGTGGTTCTCGATGCAGACTTTTCGGTGTGGGAACAATACGCCGTTCGCGCCTGGCCGACTTGCGTTCTGGTCGATTCCCGAGGCTACGATGTCGGACGCGCCCTCGGAGAAGGACATCGCGACGAACTCGACGGGGCGATCGCATCCCTTCTCGACACCGCTGCTTCCCCCGAAAATCCGATTCCGCTACAGCTTGAAAAACAGAGTCGTCCCCACCGCCAACCCCTGGCGTTTCCCAGTAAAGTCCTCGCCACCCCAGACGCGATTTACATCGCCGACACCGGACATCACCGCCTCGTCGTCGTCACCGCCGAGGGAGAACTCCTCGAAACCGTCGGTTCCGGAACCCCTGGCTTCGCAGACGGCGAGTTTGCCAACGCGCAATTTAACCGTCCCCAAGGCTTAGCGTTCGATCTCGCCAAATCCTGCCTTTACCTCGCCGACACCGCCAACCACGCCATACGCTGCCTCGACTTTCGCCGTCGCCACGTCTCCACCGTTTCCCGAGAACTAAACTCGCCTTGGGACGTTGAATTTCTCAGCGATATCCTCTTCATCGCGATGGCGGGTTCCCATCAAATTTGGGCGATCGATCTCGACGACAATACCCTCGGACTCTACGCCGGAACTGGGGCAGAAGGCTGTTTTGACGGCAGCTTAGACGATGCTGCCTTCGCCCAACCCAGCGGACTGGCTACCGACGGCGATATTCTGTACGTGGCAGACAGCGAAATCAGTTCCGTTCGCAGCATAGGACTAGACGCAGATGCCGAAGTGCGAACCCTCTGCGGTAGCGGCGGACTCTTCGACTTCGGCGACAGAGACGGCATCGGCGAAGCGGTGCGCTTGCAACATTGCCTCGGCATCGCCTACGGACGAGAAACTCTCTACCTCGCCGACACCTACAACCACAAAATAAAACGAGTTCGACTCCCCGAAGGACGTTGCGAAACCCTCCTCGTAGAAGGACTCGAGGAACCCTCGGGGTTGAGTCTCCTGGGAACCCGTCTCTACATCGCCGATACCAACCACCACGCGATTCGAGTGTTGGATACCGACACCGGAGAACTGGCTACACTGGAGATTTCGGGACTCTGTGCGCCGACTCTCTGTTTGCCCGATAATCTATCGGGCGGTGCGTGACGGGCGATCGGTCTCAGGTTCGACACCCGATTTTTCAAGTCACGCACCCTACAGGCGGCGCACATTGTCGGTGCGTGACGGGCGATCGGTCTCAGGTTCGACACCCGATTTTTCAAGTCACGCACCCTAC
>NZ_JAQNCQ010000294.1:0-51786 GCF_028368005.1 Geitlerinema sp. CS-897
AGCTTCCCCATTAAATCGGCCATCGCCGACGAAAATGCAAGGTTTTTGAGCGTCTCGATGGGAAAACCTTGCACTAGCGGGTCAAAAAAATCCTCAAAACCCTTTCCGGGTCTGCATTTCAGTTTTATACAGCAAGCCCTAGTTAATATTGGCGATCGAAAATCCCATCACGCACTCGTATCGGTTGGGATGTTTATCAGTGAGCTTCCCGACGGCGTGTCCGCAATCGAGTTTTCCGTGATGCCAACGAGGTTGTCCGTTGCGATCGGCGAGCAAACAACCTTGGCACACTTGACAGGGGGGAAGCACTCGATCCTCCATCAGAACGACTAGCATTTCTGCAACACCTCCAAGAATTGCCTAAATTGCCCTATTTCCATTGTAGACGCAGTGTTTCAGTCACCAGTCGCCAGTCACCAGTCACCAGTGAAGACAGTTGATGGTTGATAGGGAATCGGGAACAGGGAATCGGGAACGGGGAACAGTTTCTTCCCGATCTCCCTTGTCTCCGCTGCTCCATTGCTCCCCCTTCTTCCCCGCGACGCCCAAACGCGGTAAGATAAGAAATTTGGAGGCGTTGAGAAGGTTGGAGAGTTTCGATCGCTCCAAACTGGTTCTCTGCAAGATCTCAACCCCGAATTTTTGTCTCGATCGCACTGTCTCGTCCGCAACACCTTCCTCTGCCCAACCGTCAGATACCCTAAACTATGACTCAGACGAACTTAGACTTCCTCGCTACCACCGATCCCGCCGTCTCCGATCTCATCGGACGCGAACTCCAACGCCAACGGGATCACCTCGAACTCATTGCCAGCGAAAACTTCACCTCGGCCGCCGTTCTCGCCGCCCAGGGATCGGTACTGACGAACAAATACGCCGAAGGACTGCCGAAAAAACGCTACTACGGCGGTTGCGAATTTATCGACGGTATCGAACAACTGGCGATCGATCGCGCGAAAGAACTCTTCGGAGCCGCCCACGCCAGCGTTCAACCCCACTCCGGCGCCCAAGCCAACTTCGCCGTTTTCCTCGCTCTCCTCAAACCCGGCGACACCATCATGGGGATGGACTTGTCGCACGGCGGACACCTGACTCACGGCTCTCCCGTCAACGTTTCGGGGAAATGGTTTAACGTCCAACACTACGGCGTCAGCCAGGAAACCGAACAACTCGACTACGATCGCATTCGCGAACTAGCCTTAGAACACCGCCCCAAACTCATCATCTGCGGTTACTCGGCGTACCCGCGCACCATTCACTTCGATAAATTCCGTGAAATTGCGGACGAAGTGGGAGCGTACCTCCTCGCCGACATCGCCCACATCGCAGGGTTAGTCGCCACTGGACATCACCCCAACCCCATCCCCTACTGCGATGTCGTCACCACCACCACCCACAAAACCCTGCGCGGACCTCGCGGCGGCTTGATTTTGACTCGCGACGCCGATTTGGGTAAAAAATTCGACAAAGCGGTGTTCCCCGGTAGCCAAGGCGGTCCTCTCGAACACGTTATCGCCGGAAAAGCCGTGGCCTTTGGCGAAGCCCTGAAACCCGAATTCAAAACCTATTCCGCCCGAGTCATCGAAAACGCCAAAGCGATGGCGACTCAACTGCAAAATCGCGGGTTAAAAATCGTTTCAGATGGCACCGACAACCATTTAATGTTGCTAGACTTGAGATCGATCGGCATGACGGGTAAGAAGGCCGACGCCCTCGTTAGCGACATCCACATTACTGCCAACAAAAACACCGTTCCCTTCGATCCCGAATCGCCGTTCGTGACGAGCGGCCTGCGTCTGGGATCGCCTGCGATGACCACTCGGGGCATGGGCAGCGAAGAATTTACCGAAATCGCGAACATTATCGCCGATCGCCTGTCGAACCCCGAAGACGACGCGATCGCCCAACAGTGCCGCCAGCGGGTCGCTACCTTATGCGAGCGATTCCCGTTGTATCCACATTTACGGATTCCGGTTGCGGCTCTAGCGTAACCTAGATTCTCGCGATAACAGAGTTGTCGGGCAGTCTTGCGGGCTGCCCTTTTTTTGTCGCGAATTCGCCGCGAAAACGCCCACGTCCGAATTTTGAAGTCTATTTTTTTATAGCGCGATCTGCCTCGATCGCGGTACACTAAAGCGCGATCTCGTCCCCCCAACATTTCAGATGCCCCAACATCTGTATCACGTTCTCGCATTCCTAGTCTCGGCCGCTGTCGTTCTCGTTACAACGCCCATCGTCAAAGCGATCGGAGTGCGAAGCGGGCGAGTCGATCTCCCCGGCGATCGCAAAGTTCACGATCGCCCGATGGTTCGTTTGGGCGGCGTTTCGATTTTTCTCGGAACCCTCATCGCCCTGCTCCTCGTTTGGAGACTCGGGGGATTTATCGATACAGACGGACAAATTCTCGATCCCGCCACAGAATACGAAATTTGGGGCGTTACCATCGGCGGCTTATTCTTTTTCCTCATCGGCTTGGCGGACGACTTGTTCAGCCTCTCCCCCGTCACCCGTCTGTTACTGCAAGTTCTCGTTTCCAGTTTAGTCTGGTCGATTTGCGGCGTTCGCATCGAGTTTTTGTCGATCCCCTTCATGGGCGTTGTAGAACTCGCCGATGCGGTGAGTTTGCCCGTCACGGTAATCTGGTTGGTGGGCATGACGAACGCGATCAACTGGATCGACGGCTTAGACGGCTTAGCTGCGGGCGTCTCGGGAATTGCAGCGGTCGTCATGCTGGTGGTGAGTTTGTTTATGCAGCAACCCGCCGCCGCCTTAATCGCCGCCGCCTTAGCTGGTGGAGCGTTGGGATTTCTTCGCTATAACTTCAATCCCGCCCAGATTTTTATGGGAGACGGGGGAGCGTACTATCTCGGTTTTACGCTGGCGGGAGTCGGCGCGATCGGATTGGTAAAAACCACGGCAGTCACGGCGGTATTGCTACCGTATATTATTCTGGCGGTTCCCATTTTCGATATGTCGGCGGTCATCGTCGATCGCGTTCGCAACGGAATTTCGCCCTTCGCCGCAGACAAGCGACACCTCCACCACCGCTTGCTCGATGCGGGGTTGTCTCACCGTCTCACAGTACTGTTTATTTATGCGTTGACGCTGTGGGTGGGCGGTTTGGCGTTGGCGTTCGCGGGACTCCCCAGCGGACAAGCCTATGCGTTAGGCGCAACGTCGTTACTCGGATATGCTGTCTGGAAAGCCCGACAACACGCGAGATGAAGAACAAAAAGGGGACACCCGGATTCGAACCGGGGGATGGGAGATTTGCAGTCTCCTGCCTTACCGCTTGGCTATGTCCCCAAGACAATAACCTTCTCATTATAGCACATTTGCATGGAGTGTCAACCCGAAAAAATTGGATCGGCGAGATGCGATCGCCACCTCTCCACCTGTACCCGCAACCTCGGTGACAGCCACTCGTCGAACTGCGGATAAACCGGAAGTCGCCGCTGTAACTGCCACTGGGCGGGATCGAGAATTTCCCGCAAGGCGCGATCGTGGGAGTGAGGATAATCTGGGTTCACTTCGTCTCGCGGTCCGATTCCGCCCAAATCTCGCGCCCCCGCCTCGAGACAATCTAGGAGAATTTCGGGAGTTTGCACCAAATTCGGCGGAATTTGAATCGTCACCTCGTCGGGTAAAATCTCTCTCGCCAACGCCACCACCCGAGGGAGTTGCGCCGCCTCAAACGCCGTTCCAGCCTCCGCTTGCTGGGTTCCAATGCTGTGAGGCTGCAAAATGACTTCTTGAATATGTCCCCAGCGACGCTGAATCCGGGCGATTTCTTCTAACGTTTCTCGCCAATCTTCGGGGGTTTCGCCAATTCCCAACAGTAAACCCGTGGTAAAGGGAATTTTTAGACTTCCCGCCTGTTCGAGTTGCTGAATTCGCAATTCCGGGCGTTTGCTGGGGGCGTTTCGGTGAACGGTGTCGAGGAGTTTGGGCGTTATCTGTTCCAACATCAACCCCATCGAGACGTTGACGATTTTCAACATCGCCATTTCCTCGAGTGTCAGAGGTCCGACGTTGGTATGGGGGAGAAATCCCAGCGATAAGCCTAATTCGCACAAGTCGTAAATTCGTTCAAACCAGGTTTTTCGCCGGGGATGGTTGGGGTGAACTTCGCCGCTGAGAATCAGCAGTTCGATCGCCCCACTTTCGCGAAGTGAAATTAAAATCTCTTTTCCCCGTTCTAAACTCATCCACTCGTCGCTTCCGGGTTCGACGCGAAAGTTGCAGTAACTGCAACGGTTGAAACATTCGTAGGTGGGAACTAAGGTATAAGCGGGGCTGTAGGTGATGGGAATTTGAGAGGGGGAGAGGGGGAGATGGGGAGAGGGGGAGAAAGACATTTTCAGCCAACAGCGAACAGCAAACTGTGAAAACGGCGATCGGGTTACAGTGTCTTTATCTCATCACCCGATCGCCTCGGCTAGATATCCTCGGGAGAGAAAGGGTACGTCTACCACCTCGGCGATCGCATCGCCAATGGTGACGGATAAGCCTTTTCCTCCGGCTTTAGTTCGGATGTAGCCTAAACCCACGTACCCGTCTTCGGTAGACACGATACTGGTGAGTTTTCCGATTTTTGAATCTTCTAAGGTAATTGGCGTTCCGGGTTCGGCGGCGGAATTCAGACGCAATCCCCAAAGTTGCTGTTTGACGCCTTTGTAGGTGTTGAGACGGGCGATGGTTTCTTGTCCGATGTAACAGCCTTTGTCAAAGGAGATGGTATGCCACAATCCCGCTTCTAAAGGATTGTAATCGTCGGTGAGTTCGGCGTCGGGGGCGGGGCGTCCTCGTTCGATGCGAAGGCGGTTCCAGAGGGTTTCGCCGAGGGGAGTCGCACCGGCGTCGTACAGTGTTTTCCAAAGTTCGGCGGCGGCGTCGGCGTTGCAGATGAGGGTGTAGCCGGGAAGGGCTAAGCCGCTTCCGGCGGCGATGCGGATTTCGTGGGTGTTGAGGGTGACGAGGCGGTGGGTTGCGGGGGAAATGTCGTCGGAGATCCCCAGTTTTTGGAGGAGCGATCGACTCTCTTCGCCAATGAGGGTCAAACAGGCGGTGTCGTCGGTGCGATCGCTCAATTCGACTTTATCGGCGGGGAAGATGTAGCGATCGAGCAGTTTCATGAGAGTTTCGCGACGACTGGGGGAAACGAGGAGTAATAGGGCGTCGTCGGTGATGTAGGCGGTGGCGAGATCGAGGGTTCTCGCGGTGTTGGTGAGGAAGACGGTATCGCACGCTTCACCGGGTTGGCGCGAGTTGAATTCGTTGGTACTTTGGTTGTGAACGAAACGCAGGCGATCGCCCTGTGTCAGTTGTAAGCGTCCCCAAGCGGTGCGATCGTACAGTGCGACACCGGTTCTCGCGGCGTTGAGGGCGTCGGCGTCGTTTCCGAAACTCAAAGGTGCCTCGACTCCCGGCGCAATTTCGCCGAATTTCGCTCCTAATGCGGTTTGGATCTCCCGTAAAGCCTGATTCATGACAAGTCGTAGCCGAGTTGAATACGGATTTGTCTTATTAGCTTAATCGGAAGGAGACAGGGGAGACAAGGAAAGTGCGGTAAACTGCCCCCTGTCTTTAGTGCGATCGTTCTGAAGTGTTCTGAATTATTGGAGAAGAGCCTGTTTTTCGCGAAAGAGTTCGTGGCGATAGTATCCACAGCGTTGTTGAATGGCCGCCAACATCTCGAACAAGCTACTGTTCGAGAAAAGGAGATCGGTATGCTGGTTAATTTCCGGAAGATGGTATCCTTTCGCACATTTCCTAAGCGCGTTAGAAGCACTTTCAAATATCTCGAAGTCTTCTTCCTCTAGTGAATAAGTCAAAACGCTAGCTGCTGCGTCACCTCCAACATTTCCTAACGCCTCAGCCACTCGATCTCGGGAATAAAAGCCTTTATCTCTCGATAATCCTTCTTCATCTTTAAATAAATCGATAAGAGCCTCTACAGCAGCATCACTACCGATATTTTCTAGCGCTTTAATTGAAGATTCAAAAACATCGCAACAATAATCATATGAACTTTCATCTTCACAATCTAAGCAAGTCTCTTCATCATGCAGTGCGCGAACGATTGCAGAAACAGCCCGATTGTCACCAATTTTTCCCAATACTTCAATAAGATCGCTGCGAAGGTATTGATAATCGTCAAGATCGAGAAAGTCAAGAAAAGAAGAAACGACTCGATCGTCCCCAATATTTCCTAATTTCTTGATAATTTCTCTACATAAGTAGCTGTTTTCCGCATCAAATGCACGATTGAGGTCATCAATTAAGTCAGAAATCGATCGATTGTCTTGATTTTTTTCTTCACGATTGAGAGAGCTGAGTAGAGAATCGGCTGTTGAGTTTTCACGAATTTCTCCTAATGCCAAAGCAACATTGCGACGAACTTGACTATCTTCATGGTTTAAAGCTGTAGTGAGAGTCTCGATCGCTGCTTTGTTTTTGACTTCTCTTAAGGCTCTGATAGCAACTTGACGATCTTCGGACTTTTTATTGTTGCAGATGTCGAGTAGAACGTTTACAGCTTCCTGACTGCCAATTTTCGCCAAAGCGTTGATGACAACTTTACGAAATTTCGCGTCTTCTTCATTGAGTGCGTTAATGAGATCGGGAACCGCTATATCACTACCGATATCACCTAATGTAGAAGCAGCTTCTTTTCGTAAAATATCATCTTTAAACCCGAATCGAATACACTCCTTCACATACAGCGCCTCTTGCCCAAAAATAGAAGTGTCAAGGCTATTTACTCTTTCTAAAAGATTTCTATCGTTGAGAATTCTAACAAGAGACGGAATAGCCGACTCATTACCCATCTTTCCTAAAGTAGAAACAATCGCCCAATGCAATACATAGGGACCTCTTTTTAAAAACTCTTGAAATGCTTTCTCTAAAGTCATTTCTTGGTGAAAATCAGGAAGGATTGGATACTGGAGTTTATCGACTAGCTGAGGAACGACAGAATCGCTGCCAATTTTCTGCAAGGCTTCAATGACACAAAGTTTATCGACATAGGAGCTTTCACGATCGAGCAGATCTAAAAGGATAGGAATCGCTGATTTAGCATAAGAATTTCCTAATTGTTTTAAAATTTGGTTGCGAAGTCCAAAGAAAATATTTTCATAATTCAAGAATTCACATAAAGCGTTGACAGCCAGTTGGCTCTCAATTTTTCCTAACACTGAAATCGTTGAGTCTATAATAGTAGAGTTATTCGTTAGATCGATATCTTCCTGAAATTTAATATTGAAAATTTGTATCAAGGTATTCACAGCAGCCGAACTTCCGATATTCCCTAAAGCACTCAGAGCCACCCAACAATCCTGTAGAACCACTTTACGATCGCGAGTTGCTGTCAATTTCGTTTCCCAATTGAGTACTGCATCCAAGAGAGGAGGAATTGCCGCATGACTTTCAATGTTTTCGATCGCCGACTTCGCCACTTCTTTCACCACGTCTTTACGAACCCGATCTGGAGCTGGCAACATTTCAAGGAGAGTTCGTGTTTCAGCTTCACCCGCTCGACGTGCGAGCTTTTGCAAGGATTTAACCACCGCTTCGCGACTCCGGGAACTCCATTGTGGGCTATCTAGCGTTTCATTGAGAGCCAAAATAGAAGCGTTCGAGCTAATCTCTCCTAAAGCTAAAGCCGCACGTCCGCTTACATTTAAAGATTGACTGTTGAGGTAATCTTGTAGAAAGGGAACCGCAGCAACCGATTTTGTTGTTTTCAGCAGCTCGATCGAACCCTCTGACGAACATTCCCACTCGGCGATCGATCTCACGATTTGCGCTTGAAACGGCTCCCGAACCGCTCCCGCTAACCGCGCCCCCAACATCCAATCTACCTGCACGAACGCCAACCACACTACTCGCACCGCCAGCGCCTCATCCTCCAGCAATCCCAACGCCAGCACCATTGGCTCCGTCCATTTGAGAAAATTGAGATAATCCCGCGTCAGCACCTCATCGCTCAAATGCGGCAACCGCTCTAACAAGACTTCGGCGGCGAAATACGACTGTAACAGTGAATGGCGAAACTCAATTTGTCCATCTACCGGTTCTCGTAACAGGCGATGGCGTAAAAAACGATTCAGCCAAGATGTCGCTGCTTCCTGGGATTCCGAAACTCCCACTTCTCTGAAACATTCCGCGAATCCAATCAAAACTTGCTGGCGAGACATCACCCTCGTTCGCGCCGTCAGTCCATCTCCTTCGAGGCTTTGAGATGCCAACTGCTTCAACAGTCGATTCCCAGCTTCCCGCTCCGACTCGTCTGTTTGTTCGTCATCGTAACGTGCGAAAGCTCGCAACATCTGCCCGAGATTTTCGGGAACGGCGCGGAGTCGATCGAATGCGACACAGAGCATTTGCAATTGCAGCGGCGTTTCGGCGAACTCCTGCGATCGCCCGTACAATTGGGGCAACAACTGCGCCGCAATTTCAGGAAAATATTCCTCAATAAAATCGCTCGCCTGGGACGTTCTGAGCCGTTGTACCGTCAGCTTTTTCTCGATGCCAAACTCTCTCTGAGTCGGGAAATCCTGCATCGCCAACACCGTCGGCATGGTGTGATATCGATCGAGAAATTCCCACAAATCCTGTTGCGCTGCTTCCGTTGGTAACGCCTCCACGTCGTCGAACAGCAGGAAAAACCGCCCCGCTTGCAACTGCTGTGTCAGTTCCTCCACTGACAGAGATAGGCCATGTCGCGCCAATTCTCCCAGCAGCAAATCGATGACAGACTCGCGATACAGCCGTAACTTCACCAATACGGGAATTTTGACCGTCGAGTCGGTATTCTCCCGCGCAGTTTCAGCTAACTCCAGCAACAGGCGCACGAGTGCCGTGGACTTTCCCGATCCCGGCGCACCGCACAGTAAAACGCGATCGCGAGCGTAGGCTCGCAATGCCTCTGACAAATCCAACAACCGAGCTTTCGGACTGCGATCGGAGGCTTGCACTTTCAACTCGAGATTCAGCCAAGACTCTTGTGACGGTTGTGCCTCTCGATCGCGCCTGGCTAAATCCACGAGCGCGTCACGCTCCCACCAGCGATCGAACTCCCGTTCGATGGAATTCAGGTAGCTTTGCCAGTCCGTCACGGCACTTCTCCTGTTAGATCTCGAAAAATCGATGTTTCTATTTTAGAGGGAAGAGAAGATCTGAAAAACCGCGATCGCCAGGTTTAAGTCCCCAGTGAAGACAGAAATAACTGCTTGTCCTTACTCTTCCCCAAACACCCCTCGAGCGATCGCTTTGGCTTTTTCGTCGAGACGTTCCCAGTCAATTTCGTTTCCGTCAAACAGGCTGGTATCGATTTCGACTTCCTGGGTTTCGTTGGGGGTGTGAGTGGGTTGATAGTCGAGGAAGCACACTTGATAGCAGAGTTCCCAAATATCGATAGTTTTCTCGGAACCGTTGCGTTCTAATCGCAATTGATACCCCGGAATCGGAACTTGGATTTCGTGATACGTCCCTTTCCACGACGATTGTTCGAGAAGTTTTCGTAAATTGTCGAGAATGCGAATTAAGGCAGGTTGCATGAGGGCTTGTGCTTGATGCCACGCCAGTTGGCTGGTAAATTTGGGTTTCATATCCTTGTAAATTGAAGGCAATAAATATCATTGTTCGATCGCGAGTTGGTACGGCTGTCGATCGTCTCAAACGCTCGGTCAATATTGCGATCGATTATTCGGAATCCCACCCATCCTCCCCGCGAGTTCGGGGAGGTGCCGGAGGACGTTCGGCGAGGCGTTCGGCGAGGCGTTCGACGATCGCTCAGCCGAGAGTCGCGCTCAGTTGAGGCGCGGAGGAGTCATGCTACGAAATTGAGAAGCACCTTCGAGAATTCAGATCGGCACTTTAGTTAGGATAAAGAACTTCCGTTCCAGCAATCTCTCCAAAAATTTGTTGAGAGAGATCCCAAACTTCAGTATCTTCAAACAAAGAGCGATAATTCGCATTATTTTGCATTGCTTTCCATCGCTCAAAAACTTTCATTTTGGATGCTTTTTTAGCAAATTCAAACCGATCGAAGGAACTTCCCGTTCCTTTCCCTTCTTTACCTACAACTTTTTGTAGTGTTTCTTCTTGATAAGACAGCTCTAAGTCCGATGCAATTTTTATTCGGTAATCTCTGTCAGTCACCCAACGATTATAGTTAATGAGAACTTTAGGTTGGCTTAAGTAAGACGTAATTCCCAAAAACTCGCGAGCATGTTCTTTCCAAACTTTAACAAATTCAGAAGGAGTACTTTGTCCGTATTGGTAAGAGGGATGTCCCATAACAAAACCCGTTTTCAATTCATCTAATCCTTGGTTCCAGACTTGCTTTAAACGGCTTGCAAATAAATTAAACGGATCTCGAAGGAGCAATACATTGAAACGTTTACGAGATTTTCCAAAATAATTATCGTGTTCTTTTTCTAAAAAATTCTGACTCATTTCGGAAAGAGATCTGTTTTCGTGGCTGCGAAGTAAGATTTGCTTCTTTCTAAAAAATATTTTTTTAGGACAATTGGCGACATTATTCCAGTAGTCTACAGGATGAGGACTCATGCCAATTATCCAATCGATCGCTGCATGATTTCCACTACGAGCCATGCCATGAAAGCAAATTTCAATTTCGTTAACGATTAGAAAGAACGGTACGATTGTGTTCATTTGCGTATTTACATTTTTTCAAAACAATGTCTATGTCTGTTTTTTTATATTTAATAATGAGCGATCGCTTGCCAGAGATACTGAAAATTAAAGTATTCATAAATTTTCGAGAAAATATTTTCGATCTTTTAGATCTTTAAAGATCTAATTTATGGCATTGTTTTTTTGCTCGATCTTATTTTGTTTTTTATAATTTAGATCGAGCTTTGAACGATTGAAAAAAATAGCTTAAGAGCGATCTTGTCATCGATCTCGTCTAATTCACCTCCTCTAAATTCATTAGTTCTCGTGCAACGTTTAACGCCTCGCGAACTCTGTCAAACCCAGTTCCGCCGAAGCTGTTTCGGGCAGAAATCACCTGTTGCGGCGCGATCGCATCGTAAATATCCGCCTCGAATTTCGGATGCAAGTCTTGCCATTCTTCTAGCGTCAAGTCTTTGAGTAACTTATCCGACGCTAAACAGGTACGAACCACTTTTCCAACTAGGTTATAAGCTTCGCGGAAGGGAACCCCTTTCGCCGCCAAGTAATCGGCGACATCAGTGGCGTTGGAGAAATCTTCGGCGACGGCGTCTTCAAGGCGTTGGCGGCGAAATTCTAACCCCTCGCGAAACAGAATCGTCATTGATTCTAAGCAACCGCTGACAGTTTTTACGGCGTCGAAGAGGGCTTCTTTATCTTCCTGTAAATCCTTGTTGTACGCCAAAGGCAGGGATTTCATTAACACTAACATTCCCTGCAAATGTCCGAAGACGCGCCCAGTTTTTCCGCGAACCAGTTCGGGAATGTCGGGGTTTTTCTTCTGGGGCATAATGCTCGAACCTGTCGAACAGTTATCTTTTAACTGAACGAAATTGAATTCTTGCGACGCCCAGAGAATCACTTCTTCAGAAAGGCGACTCAAATGCACCATAATTAAACTGGCAGCGTTGAGGAATTCTACGGCGAAGTCGCGATCGCTCACGCCGTCTAAGCTGTTAGCGTAGGGGCGATCGAATCCCAGGAGTTCGGCGGTATAGTGGCGATCGATAGGAAATGTCGTTCCGGCTAACGCCCCGCATCCTAACGGCGAAACGTTGACTCGCTGGTAGATTTCCCCCAACCGTTCCCAATCTCGCTGGAACATCTCGAAATAGGCGAGGAGGTGATGGGCGAGACTGAGAGGCTGAGCGCGTTGTAGGTGTGTATAGCCGGGAATGGGCGTCTCGACGTGGTTCTCGGCTAAGTTGACCAGAACGGCTTGAAAATCTCGCAAATATTGGCGAATTTTCGTAATTTTATCCCGCAGGTACAGCCGGGTATCGGTTCCCACTTGATCGTTGCGCGATCGCGCGGTGTGGAGTTTTTTTCCGGCATCGCCAACGAGTTCTGTTAATCTTCGCTCGACAGCAAAATGTACGTCTTCGGCATCGATTCCAGGCTTGAATTCACCGTTTCGATATTCTTGACGAATTTGCTCGAGTCCCGAAACAAGGTTTTCTTTATCTTCTTCCGAAATAATTCCTGTTTTTGCCAACATTTTGGCGTGGGCGATCGATCCCGTCAAATCGTACTCGATCAGTTCGATGTCGAAACCGATACTGGCGTTAAAACGAGCGATCGTCGGATCGAGAGCAGTTTCAAATCGTTGGCTCCACGTATTTGGATTAGTCATAAGAACGAGGAATTAAACGGTTAAAAAACAGACAGGAAGAAGGAAAAAAGAAAAAAGAAAAAAGAAAAACGATTATGACGGTTCGTTTTTTTGTAACACAACTAGCGTCATATCGTCGTCGTTGGACTTGTGGGGGCCGATAAACTCGTGGACGCGATCGAACATATAATTTAAGATCTCTTCTGGAGTTTGGCGACGCTGACAGATGGTGTGAAACGCCTCCACTAAATTTTCTTCATCGAAGCGATCGCCGTGTTGGTTTGAGGCTTCAGTAAAGCCATCCGTATAAAACAAAATCGTATCGCCGTCTTCTAACACGACGCTGTCTTCTTCGTACTCCGTTTCCGCATCCAACCCCACTAACATTCCCCAGGTATCCAACCGAGACATTTCGTCCGTTTTCGACGTCCACAGTAACGGTGGATTGTGAGCGGCGTTGCTGTAGGACAAGGTTTCCGTTTTCGGGTCGTACTCCGAATAGAATAACGTGACGAAACGGTGGGAATTTTCCAAATCCGCGTACATGGCACGGTTGAGATGTTGTAGAATCCGCGCGGGAGAATGTTGGTTCAACGCCTCCGATCGCAGCATTCCCCGCGTCAGGGTCATGATCAACCCAGCCGGAACCCCTTTTCCCATCACGTCGCCGATCGCGATTCCCCAACGTCCTCGTCCCGACGCTTCCGAGCGACGCGATCGCACCAAATCGTGACTCGTGGGAATAAAATCGTAATAATCGCCCCCGACACGGTTGGCAGTTTGACATCGCGCCGCCAGTCGAATTCCCTGAATCTCGGGACATTGACTCGGAAGCAAGCGCAACTGAATTTCCGCTCCGATTTCCAACTCGCGATCGAGCCGTTGTTTCTGTCGCAACTCCGCCGCCAGTTCGTCGTTGACGATCGCCACCGCCGTTTGATCGGCCACCAGTTGCACCAACTTACGCCGCGTTTCCGTCCATCGGTAATTGGGATCGCAACTAAAAACGTACAGCCGTCCCCGTTCCTTATCTTGAATCGAAATCGGCGTTCCGAACAAGCGCAACTCTTCTCCTAAATACTGAGCCACTCGTTCGTCGAGTTCTCCCGGCGTCGCACCTTCGGGTTCTAGCTGTCGCGTTACCGTCTCGATAGCGCGGCGCATATCCGTACAGGACTGGCCTTCTTGGCAGTGTAACCGTTGCAGGCGGATCTGACCGTCGGGTTTGAACAGGATCAGCGCACCTCCTTCAGCATCGGTTACGCGACTGGCGACTAAAGGAATCAGTTCGAGAAATTGATTGAGATTGTTAAAACTTCGCAGCGCGAACCCCAGAGAACTTAACAAATCTTGTGTTTTGTTTTGTTCCCGGTGCAATCGCGCCACTAACGCTTTGAGTGCAAACACGGGAGTCGGCTCGGAAGGTGGAGTCGGCTCGTTCGGTGTGGCAGGCTGTAACGACACAGACACAGCAGGTAAGGGATTTAAATCGGTTCGCTCGGGTGACATATCACAGCGAGCTGCCTTCTTGACAGGTTCGCCAAATCCTTGTTAACAGAATTTTTTAACAAAATTTTCGGGGCGTCCGGTGCGCCGCAACTCGAGACATTTCGCTCGAAGAACGAAATCCCAGTACGGAACTCGGACGGGACGACAAAGAATGCAGGTTTAGGGTTAGTATCGCAAAAGTGTACGGTGTTTGGATGAAATTAGCAATAAACTTTGGCAGTTGGCAACCGTCGCGCGATCGCCGCTTCCGAACGTCGCGACTTCCTCGATAATAGATTGGCGTCTAGCGTGGAAATCCAACGAAACTGTGCCTCAGTCTATACCTCGACCTGAAATGCTTCCGTTTATCGGTGAAGAAGTCGATGTGGGTTACGATAACGCCCGAGTCGTGATTTTACCAATTCCCTACGAAGCTACTACCACATATCGCGTCGGATGTCAACATGGGCCGGCAGCGTTGTTAGCGGCTTCAGATCAGTTGGAATATTACGATGTGGAACTGGGGCGCGAAACCTGTTTCGAGGTGGGAATTCACACCCACGCTCCCATCGCCGACACTCGCCAGGGAGCGGTCTCTGAAGTCGAGATGCTCGCAGCAGTCCGAGAGGCGATCGCCCGCTGCGTCAACGATGGTAAATTCGTCGTCAGCATCGGCGGCGAACACAGCATCACCGCAGGCGTCGTGGCAGGATACCGTCAAGCATTGGGGGACGATCCCTTTACTGTCGTGCAAATCGACGCTCACGGGGATTTACGCACCGAATACGAAGGCTCTCGCTACAACCACGCCTGCGTCATGCACCGGGTGTTAGAACTCGGCTGTCCCTCGTTACCCGTCGGCATTCGCAGTATCTGCCGCGAAGAAGCCGAACTGATCCGAGCGCGAAACATTCCAGTATTTTGGGACGACGACATCGCAGGCGATCCCAACTGGATCGATCGCGCGATCGACTGCATTGGCACCGAAAAGGTGTTTCTCACAGTCGATCTCGACGGACTCGATCCGAGCTTAGTACCGGGAGTGGGAACGCCGCAACCCGGAGGTCTCGGCTGGCACACTACCCTCGAATTTTTACGTCGCCTGTGTCGCGATCGCACCCTCATCGGCGCCGATATCATGGAACTATGTCCCGTCGCCGACTCTGTGGTATCGGAATTTACGGCAGCAAAATTGACCTATAAAATAGTGGGGTATCGCGAAATTGCGCGATCCCGACAGGGTGCATCCATCGAGAAAACGCCGTTAACTTCTACGCCAAACCCTCCGAACCAAAGTTCGGGGGAACCGTTCGAGCGCAAGACAGGTTGAAAAAACGTCTATGAGCGTCACAGGAACAGCCGTCGGGAATTACGCCCCCGACTTCGAGCTTCCCGGAACCCGAGGCGAGGTTCACCATCTCGCCCGCTATCTCGACACCCACCCGGCCGTCGTGGTGGTCTTTTTAGGAAACACTTGTCCCCACAGCCGCACCTATTTCGAGCGCCTCAAACAACTCCAAACCGACTATCGCGATCGCCGAGTGACCCTCATCGGCATCAACGCCAACGATTCCGAACAAAGCCAGGGCGATCGCTTTGATGACATGAAAGCCCTCGTCGAAGACGTTCGACTGAACTTTCCCTATTTGCGAGACGTGACTCAAGAAGTGGCTCAAAGTTTCGGAGCCAGCGTCACCCCCGAAGCCTTTCTCGTCGATCGCCATGGAGTCGTCCGCTATCACGGTTGCATCGACGACAACCCCGACAACCCACAGGCGATCGCCAACCCCTATCTTCAAACAGCTCTCGAGCGCCTCCTACAAAACCAACCCATCGATCCCGTCAGTACCCCACCCGTTGGCTGTCCCATCGTCTGGCGAAGCTAGAAAGAGAGGGGGAAAAGGGGAGAGGGGGAGAAACTGTCAACTGTTGCCACTGGTGACTGGCGACTGGTGACTGGTGACTGGTGACTGGTGACTGGCGACTGGTGACTGGTGACTGGCGACGGTTCGTCTCTCTTCCTCCCCTCAACACCTCGACCTGGTATAGTTGGAGGCGGTTCACTAGGGGAAGTAGGACATGGGAACGGCTTACCGACGAATACTACTCAAGTTAAGCGGTGAAGCATTAATGGGCAACCTGGGATATGGTATCGATCCCGTGGTGGTTCAAGACATCGCTCAGGAAGTCGCCGACGTCGTGGCAGAAGGCATAGAAGTGGCGATCGTCGTTGGAGGCGGAAACATCTTTCGCGGCATCAAAGCAGCCTCGGCGGGAATGGATCGCGCCACCGCCGATTACATCGGCATGATCGCGACGGTGATGAACGCGATGACCCTACAAGACGCCCTCGAACAAATTGGCGTTCCGACCCGCGTACAAACCGCGATCGCCATGCAGGAAGTGGCAGAACCCTACATTCGCCGCCGCGCCATGCGCCATCTCGAAAAAGGTCGCGTCGTGGTGTTCGGCGCGGGTTCGGGCAATCCCTTCTTTACCACCGACACCACAGCCGCACTGCGGGCGGCCGAAATCGATGCCGAAGCGATTTTCAAAGCCACAAAAGTCGATGGCATCTACGATCGCGATCCCACGGTCGATCCCGACGCTCACCTCTACCAAAGTTTGACGTACGCCCACGTCTTATCGAACGACTTGCGGGTGATGGACAGTACGGCGATCGCTTTATGTAAAGAGAACAATATCCCTATCATAGTGTTTAACCTATCCAAACACGGGAACATCCGTCGCGCCCTGACGGGCGAACCCGTTGGAACGATTGTAGGAGGATCTTGCGATGTTAACTGATGTAGAAGATCGAATGCAGAAAGCGGTTGAGGCAACGCAACGGGCGTTCAATACCGTTCGCACCGGCCGCGCCAACGCTTCGCTGCTCGATCGCGTCATGGTGGACTACTACAACACCCCCACCCCCCTAAAGAGCCTCGCCAGCATCAGTACCCCAGACGCCAGTACGATTATGATTCAACCCTTCGACCCCAGCAGCTTGGCAGGGGTCGAAAAGGCGATTTCCACCTCGGACGTGGGGTTGGTGCCGAACAACGACGGAAAAGTCATTCGCTTGAACGTTCCGCCGCTGACGAGCGAACGCCGTCAGGAATTCGTCAAAATGGCGTCGAAATACGCCGAAGAGGGCAAAGTCTCGATTCGTAACATTCGACGCGACGCCGTCGACGACGTGCGGAAACAGGAAAAAAACAGCGACATCTCCGAAGACGAGTCTCGCGACTTGCAAGACGAGATTCAAAAACTCACGGACAAATATACGGAGAAAATTGACAAACTCTTGGCTGCTAAAGAGAAAGATATTACTACCGTGTAAGTCGGCCTGAGTAGGCAGCTCTGAAAATCTGTGCTAGGGTTGCGTCCGTCAGGGTTTGCGCGTAATTGCCAGACTAATTGAACTTTGACGGATTTCAAGAAAAACACTCGATGACCGAACTCTACGATTGCATCGTTATCGGTGCAGGACCCGCTGGCGGTTCGGCCGCCTATCACCTCGCCAAACAGGGGCGATCGGTACTCGTCCTCGACAAGCAGCCTCAGCCGAGATATCGCCCTTGTGCCGGGGGCGTGTCCCCGGCGGTGGCGCAGTGGTTCGACTTCGATTTCTCCCCCGCCATTTCGCGGAAGGTGAAGACGGTTCGTTACACCTGGAAGTACGACGACCCGGTCGTCGTCGAACTCGAAACCCACGAGCCGATGTGGATGGTTCGACGCGATCGCTTCGACGATTTCTTAATCGCGCAGGCTAAGTCTCAAGGGGCCAGACTGCGGGACGGGACGACGGTAACGGGAATTCGCTTCGAGAGCGATCGCGTGTGGGTCGAAACGGACACCGAGCCGGTCGCCGGTCGCTATCTCATCGCGGCAGACGGCTCGAACGGCGTCTGTGCTAAATGGCTCAAGCTCAAAACCCCGAAAACGCGATCGGCAGCCACGTTAGAAGTGACGATGGAACCTTCGGCAGAAGCTCCCATCGATTTCGCCTTCGGACAGGTGAAAAACGGCTTTATCTGGCAGTTTCCCAAAGCAGACGGCGTTTCGGTTTCCACGAGTACGTTTATCGGGGGGAACGGCAAAAACCTCTCGAAAACCCTCTCGGAATACGCCGATCGCGTCGGACTTCCCGCCGAAAACCGCCAAATTACCGAAGGAGCGGTCTTGTTGTGGGACGGCGATCGCCAGCTCCACAGCCAAAATGCCCTGCTCGCTGGCGAAGCAGCGGGATTCGTCGATCCCCTCACCGCTGAAGGCATCCGCCCATCGATGTTTAGTGGTCTCAAAGCCGCCGAAGCGATCGATCTCGCCTTGTCTGGCGATACCGACGCACTCGAAGGCTACACGCAAACGGTTCGCGACAGTTGGGGGGCTGACATGACCTGGGCGTCGCGGTTGGCCGGCGCCCTCTACCGCTTTCCCGGCCTCGCCTACAAAGTCGCCATCAAACAACCCATCGCCACCCAGATCATGCTGAAAATCCTCTGCGGCGAACTTCGTTATTCCGACGTAGCCGACCGAGCCATCCGCAAACTCAGCGGCGGTCTCATGGGACGGTAAGGATAGTTAACAGAAAACCGCAAACGGGTAAACAGTATCTCCCTCGTTCCCTCACCTCACTGCTGCCAGCGCGATCGTCACTTCCGCATATGGGATGGAAGTTCCACATTCGGAACGATGGGACGCAAATCGTCAACGGACACCGGGCCGTATTTGAGGATAGTCGGACGATCGAGGGTGCAATCGACCATCGTTCCACCTCGACCGTACTTGGACGAACCGCCATCGACAATAAAGGACACGCGATCGCCAAACAGTTGTACGGCTGCCCGACAGTTCGTCGCTTTTAGGTCAGACGAGATGCTAGCAGAGGCGCAGGCGAGGGGAAACGGACTTTCGCCGACAAGCTGATAGATGAATTCGTCGGGACAGCAAACGAGGAGCGAGTCGAAGCCTGCCGTGACGCCTTCGGGGGCTTCATCCGTTTTGGGTAAAACCAAAGTCACGGGATAGGGAAATTTCGCGATTAACGCTCTGGCGTCGGCATTGGGGCGAGCAAAGCGATCGATCGTATCCAAGCGAGCGAACAACGCCAAAGGCTCGGAAGACGATTGCTGTTTGAGTTGGCGAATCCGAGCGATCGCACCCATGTCTGAGGCATTACCGACCAGGGCATAAGTCGTCGCAGTCGGTAAAAGGACGACCTCTCCCCCTTGGAGTCGGTGCAAAATTTCAGGAATTAAACGGACACTAAGTTTCGGGTTTCGAGCGGACATCCGACAACCTCACTAGCAATAATCTCGAAAACAATCTGTTGTCCTCGATACCGTTTATGCTACCAGGCAGTCACCAGTCACCAGTGAAAACAGGGAACGGGGAACAGGGAACAGTTAATAGTTTCTCCCCCTCTCCCCTTCTCCCCTTCTCCCCCTCTCCCCTTCTCCCCCTCTCGACTAAGGTTCTTCGTTGACGACGAGTTCTCCCTTGGTGAGAATCTTGTGCATATCTAAAACCGTTAGAGCTTTACCCCGATAAGGAGCGGTTCCCCGTAAATATTCATCACCAGTCCGTCGCGCCGCCGTCGGGATCGCCGACATCGTAACGGGATTGACGCGAACGACATCGAACACTTCATCGACAGCGATTCCCGCGACGATATCGTCCACTTGGACGACGACCGCTTTCTTTGCCTGACGCTCGACGTTCGGCAGGTTTAGCAGTTCGTCAACGGCGACGAGGGTTAAAATTTCGCCCCGTAAGTTCATATTCCCCACGATGCGAGGGGGACAGCAGGGAACCGGCGTCACCTTGCCGACGGTGGCAAACTCGCGCACCATCTGTAAATCGATGCCGAAATACTCTTCGTGCAGGCCGACGACTGCCAGAGACACGACGTTCTGTACGTCTGGAGCCTCTGCGACCATCCGCAATTGAGCCGCTCGTTGGCGGAAAATCTCCCGCTCTTCGGGGGTGGCGTTGGGGCAAAATACTGGCAGGTCGGGGGTTTCTGAGGTCGAGATGTCTTCTTCTTCTTCGGCTTCGGGCGTATCTCGCGCGTCCGCAGCGCGATCGCGGGTGTCTCTGACTAAGGCTTCGCAATCGAGGAGTGCGACGAGATCGGTTTCGACTTGGGCGACTCCCTTAATGAAACGCTGTTCGGGAGAGTTTTCTCGACCGTAAGACAAGTCAGAGGTGACGTCTCGGGTCTCGACTGCGACGACTTCACGCACGCGATCGACCACCATTCCCAGACGAAAGCCTTTCCATTCGACGATCGCGACGCTATCGCTGAGTCGGTAGTCCCGTCGGAGAACGCCGTGACGTTGACGGAACCTCCGGCCGAGGCGAAAGTTGAGATCCATCACCGGCACGATCGCGCCCCGCAGGTTGAGAACGCCGACGATATCGGGGGGCGCTTCAGCGATGGGAGTCACTTCGGGTAGAAAAAAGACTTCTCGAACGACGCGAGCGTCGAGTCCGTAGCGAGTCTCGTTGAGATCGAACAGTAGATAGTGATAAGTCTCCATGATGCGATCGGCTGCAAAGGATTACCGGGACTGGCCGCGAACGTGTTGTAACAACTCTCCGGCGGTCAAGTGTCGTTCGGCATCGACCACCGTTTGGGGGGGGAGTGTTTGCAAAATTTCGACAGCCGTACTTTGCATTTTACGAGCGCGATGTCGGTCGCCTTCGGCTCGATACAGTTGTGCCAGTTCTAGATAGGCGATCGCCGCGTGGGGGTCGATATACACGATCTTTTTCAAAAAGCTTTTGGCCCGTTCGGGTTTGCCTTGTAGTTCGCCCAAGTGTGCCAAAAGATAGTACGGTTCGACGGCCAGAGAATCGATTCCGAGGGCTTGCATACAGTAATAAGTGGCTTTTTGGTAATCGCCGAGGTTGGCATAGGCGCGGGCGATGAGGGTGTAGGCGTCGAGATGCTGCGGTTCGTCAGACAGGACGATTTCGGCGCGGGCGATCGCGTCGGCGTAGTCCTGGTGTTGGTAGCAGGCGAGCGCTTGAGTCCAAGCCGGGGAGAGTTCGCGAGGGGAGGGTCGATCGGGGCGATCGCGCCGCAGTTTAACGCTCGGACGGGAGGGGGAGAGTTCCGCTCGAGAGGTAACGGCGGGAACGGTGGGAGAAGAGGGCCGATCGCGGGTTTGAGATGGAACGGACGACCGTTCGAGGATGCTGACGCGATCGCCACGGGCGATACTGTCTCCGGCGAGGCGATCGCACCGCTGGTACACCACAGACTGGGGAAACAGTTGAGTATGAAAGGGCTGGGTCGCTTGTCCTTGCAGTTCGGCGTGCGCGGCGATGAGATATCCTCCAGGGGCGAGGGTACGGTGAAACTTTTGTAGAACGCGGTCGATCGAGGCGCGATCGAAATAAATGAAAACGTTGCGACAGAGAATGAGGTCGATCTCTGCGAGGGCGAGATCGGCATCGGGCAACTCGTGACGAACGAGATTGAGTCGATGGAACTGCACCATCCGACGCACGCGAGGGTCGATCTGATAGCGATCGTGGCGAGTTTGGAAATATTGCTGTTGAATGCGAGGTTCGACTTGGCGGAACGACCAGGCGTTGTATTCGCCCTGTCGAGCGCGTTCTAACACTGACTCGTTAATGTCGGTGCCAAAAATAACGAGGTTCCAGTCGTATAAATCCTGTAGGAGTTCCCGCAGTAAAATTGCTAGCGAATAGGCTTCTTCTCCCGAAGCACAAGCCGCACTCCAAATTTTGAGGGTGGGTTTCGCGCCGTTGGCTTTTTGGGCGGCGAGGTTGCGGTTTTTGACGATAAGTTCTGGTAGGATGCGAGTCCGCAGGAGGTCGAACTGACCGCGATCGCGAAAAAAATAACTTTCCGTCACGACCAAGAGTTTGACGAGTTCTCGCCATTCCCGTTCGCTACGGAGGCGATCGCTCGGTGCGACGACAGCATCCGAACGTCCGGCATCGAGGAGTTGATAGTAAGAGTCTAGGGAAGATATCCCCAGTGCTTTCATACGAGCTTGCAGCTTCGCGAGCAGTCCGTTTTCGTCTTGAGGACGAACGCACAAACCTGTTTGCTGCGAAATGAGTCGGACGAACTTTCGGACGAGATCGGAATCGAACATCAGCTTAAACAGGGCGAACTGAATGCAAACGGACTCCGTCCGGCTTGCGCGAACGAGATCGGCTGCCTTTCTCTGTCGCTCGGCGTTTCCAAGGACTTCTCGAGCCGCAATCGCCCAACCCTACCATCGGGATCGTTTTTGACAGGATGTCTATAGCCTAGCTCAGATCGAAGCCGGAGCTAGGGAGAACGGGGATCGGCGCTATGATAAGAGAGTTGGTTAAGTTCTGTTAAGACCATTGACTGCGACGTTTAGACATCCCGACCGCGTCACTCAATCCCTCGCCTGGCACGCCCTCGATCCCCTGTGGCAAGGCGACGAAACTGCTGTTCGAGACGGTTTGCCCCACGAACAACTCGCACCGGCTTGGCAAATCCTACTGCTCGGAGACGGCTCTCCGACGCGTCACCTGAAGTTGCTGACGGGAGAACCCACCGAAGTCGATGTGACCGATATGTCCGCCATCGGCACCGACACCGACGGAGCGCCGTCTTTAATTCAAGAGATTCCGACGCCGCGACTGCGACGACAGGTTTGGTTGAGAACGGCGTCGGGTCAACGTCTGGCCTATGCAGCGTCGTGGTGGGAAGCCAGCCACATCGACGACTATTTACAAAATCGAGCGCTGCCGATTTGGGAAAATCTCTCGCGCATTCATGCGGAGTTATATCGCGACATTCGCGGTCTTTACTACGGTCGATCGCCTGCGTTGGAAGAGGCGTTTGAGGAAGCCGGGCCGTTTTGGGGTCGTCACTATCTGTTTTGGCATCACGGTAAACCGCTGACGCTCATTTACGAGGTTTTTTCGCCCTATTTACAAAGGTATCTCGGGTCGGTTCGAGGGACAGAAGACGACCGAGATCGCAACGGCTAAAACGACGATCCGGGCTGTTGGAGAAATTCTCGTTCTGCTGGGGTACTTTCGCGACCTAAAATCTCGTTTCGGTGGGGAAAACGCCCGAATTTTTCGATGACGTTCCGGTGCTGGTCTGCGTAATCGAGGGTGCTGGCACTGTCGGGATCGTCTTTTAATGTCTCGAACAGGCGCACGGATTGGTGTTGATGTTCGAGATTTTCTGAATGCTCGAAGGGTAGATAGAAAAACCAACGTTGGACGGGAAGTACTTGTCGGTCGAACTGGCGATCGATGGCTGTTTCGGCGACGTGCAAGGCTTTATTGTCAGTGGCAAAGGCTCGCGGCATATTGCGAAATAGATTCCGAGGAAATTGGTCGAGGGCGATCGCTAATGCCAAACAACTGAGGGGTTCGGCTTGCCAACTGTCGAGATCGCCAGATGCCGCTCGGGAATAAGTATCGAGAAACTGCGATCGCACGCGATCGTCAAACGCACGATCTTTAACAAACCATTGTTTTCGCGGTTTCCCGTATTCGGAACTCTCGAATTTTCCAAACCAAAACTGAATCACATCTTGCCAAGTTTTCATCGCAATTAAAAAAATATAGCAACTCTAAATCAGTTGTGTAACAAAATAGGGAACAGGGAACAGCGGAACAGGGAACAGGGAACTGTAAATCGGATTTTGTCTGGTGTTTTAATTTTCAACGACTCATACGAAATACGTTTCCGATAGGCTGGGTTTTAAGAAGTTTTCACCACAGAGACACAGAGGACACAGAGAGGAGCTTTTTGGGTTAGGTAAAACCAGTATTTGAAATTAAGATTCGTATCGTTTTTATTTGAAACTGTCATTAAAGTTTTACAATTTAAATCATTCAAACCTTGAATTCAAACGATCGAATTATAGTCAGCGAAACACCCGTTGCAACAACAGCGGTGAAATCTCGTTTAACGGCAAAACGTAGTGTGCTGCCTTGAGCGCGATCGCCTCTTTCGGCATCCCAAACACGACGCTACTGGCTTCGTCTTGTGCGATCGTCAATCCGCCGCTGCGTTCGATTTCTAACATTCCTACCGCACCATCTTTCCCCATTCCTGTTAACAAAACGCCCACAGCACGGCGACCGTAACACCGAGCGACAGACTCGAACAAAACCGTTACCGACGGGCGATGTCCCGACAGAGGCGGCAGGTTAGAATACCCAAAACGTCCAGCACGATCGAAGATTAAATGCTTGTCTTCAGGCGGAAAATAGGCCGTTCCCGGTCGGGCGATCGCGCCAGCCGAGGCAATTTCGACGGAAATTGTGGTTTCTGAATTCAACCACGCCACCAATCCCTGTAAAAATCCCCGACTAATATGTTGAACGCAGACGATGGGAACGGGAAAGTTGTGCGGAATCGTCGATAAAATTGACAGTAACGCTTGCGGTCCGCCCGTAGACGCTCCCACCGCCAAGATTTGATAAGCACGCTGGCGTTCTTCGTGAGTTATCGTCGGAACCCTTACCGCAGGCGTCGTCCGTCGTCGGTGGGTAAACACAGCCACCCCAGACAAAATCCGAATTTTCATGAGGAGTTCGTGTTTTAAATCGTCCCAGTTGCCCACGGAACTGTCGATGGGTTTGGGTAAAACGTCCACCGCCCCGGCGTTGAGTACCCGAAATACGTTTTGAGTATCTTCGGCTTGAACCGACGCACTCAAGACGAGAATCGGACGGGGCATCGTTGCCATAATCTCTTCAGTCAGTTCTAACCCGTCCATTTCGGGCATATGGAGATCGGTGCAGACGACATCGGGGCGTACCCGAGGTAAGAGGTCTAACGCCTCTTTTCCCGTGCGTGCCATACCGACGAGTTCGATATCGTCACATCCTGTAAAAATTCGCCTGAGAACGATTTGAACGACGGGGGAATCTTCAGCAACGAGAACGCGAATAGGCATCTTTTGAAAGGAACGGCGAGCAGCACGATCTATTTTTCAAACAACTTTTTAAAACAGTGTTTTATCGTTTGAGAAGTGGTAAGACAAACCTTGCCCACCCTCCCAGTTTACAGTTTTTAACAGATTCTCGAAAGCGAAACGATACGTTTGAAACCCCAGTCCGATCGGAAATCTATACTAAACGTCTCAACGTTTCAACTAATACCTCTCGATCGAAACTGCTTTTTGTGATATAAGCGTTCGCTCCTGCTTCAGCCCCTTTGCGGCGGTCTTCGTCGGTACCCAGGGAGGTGACGAGGACGATGGGAAGTTCGCTGTACTGCTGGTGCGATCGAATCCGTTCGGTCATTTTGAGACCGTCGAGGTTGGGCATTTGAATGTCGGACACCACGGCGTCGAACGGCTGGGCGCGAAGTTTGTTGTATCCGTCTAACCCGTCAACAGCCGTGACGACTTCGTAACCCGCCGCTTCTAAAATCCGTTTTTCTTGGGTGCGAGTGGTGATGGAATCTTCGACTAACAACACGACAGCTCGAGGTCGGTCTTCGGGAGGTTCGACACCGATGTCTTCGGAGGCGACCGATACGGAGGTCGTATCTCGCGTCAGTGCAGACAAGCGGCGGGTGCTATGCAGCGACTGGACTAAATCGACGGGGTTGAGAACGATACAAACTTCTCCGGTTCCCAAAATCGTCGCCCCCGAAACGTTGCGAACGCGAGCGAGTAGTTTGCTTTGGGGCTTGAGGATGGCGTCTTGTTCGTCGATGAGGCGATCGACGATGACTCCGAGCCAATCGTCGCCGACTTTCAAAATAATGCAGGACAGAGCGCTCGATCGCGCCTCGCGCTTTTCCGAAGCCTCTGGGAGTTCTAACAAGTCTGCCAACGTCGCGACGGAAATGGGGCGATCGCCGAAGAGAATCGTTTCTCGACCCTCGATGGCGAAAATATCGCTTGGGTCGATCGTACAAGCGGTCTGCACGAACTCGACTGGCAAAGCGTAAGGTTGTCCGTTGACTTCGACGAGCAGCACGTGGGCGGTGGCTAAAGTCGTCCCCAAGTGCAGTCGGATGGTACAGCCTTTTCCGGGTTCGGATTCGACTTGAATCGAGCCTTTGAGCCGTTCGACATTGGCGTGGACGACGTCTAGCCCCACGCCGCGCCCCGAGACTTCCGTAACGAACGATCGCGTGGAAAATCCGGGCATGAAGATCAGCGATCGAATCTGGTTCGGCGTCATCGTTTCTAAGTCTTCGGGACGACACACGCCGTTTTTGAGGGCGGTTTTCTTAATTTTTTCGAGATCCAATCCCCGGCCGTCGTCGGAGACTTCGATCGCGACGGTACTGGCAGTTTGATATCCTCGCAGCGTCACGGTGGCGCGTTCGGGTTTTCCCAGCCTCACCCGTTCTTCGGGCAGTTCGATGCCGTGATCGATGGCGTTGCGAATAATATGGGTGAGGGGATCTTTCATCTCTTCGAGGATGCGCTTGTCGGCGCGGGTGTCTCCTCCCCAAATCGACAGTCGAACGTTTTTGTTTTGCGATCGCGCTAAGTCTCGCACCAAACGCGGGTACAGGTTGAAAATCGTCGACAGTGGCAACAGTCGCAACGTCCGCACGCCGTCTTCAATTTCGTCGGAAATGGTATCGAGTCGCGCGGTATCTTCGGCGATGGCGTTTCGCAGGCGGTTGACCAGGTTTCCCATGCGTTCGAGACGATCGCGGGACAGTTGCTGAAACGACTGCATCTGTTCGAGAACGTTAGCCCGAGTTCCGTTTCCGTTTTCGCGACCGTTGACTCGGAACTCTTCCCACAGAAATCGCGAGGCGTTGGTGTCGCGACTCCACTCTTCCCAGAGGCTGACGATTTCTTCGATTTCGGAGAGTCGGTGAGCGATGCGAATTTTCGTGACGGTGAGTTCTCCGGTTTGGGTCATCAAGGCGTCGAGGTTGTGGGTGGCGACGCGGATGGTATCGATGCGATAGTTTCCGTCTAGATCGTTTTGGACGTTGCCGTTGGGGGAACTGTCAGACGACGGGTTGGGGGAGGTCGCAGCGGGTGCAGGAGCGATCGCGGCGGTTTGGGTTGGGGACTGCGGGCCGCTGTCGGGGCGATCGACGGCGGTGTCGGGTTCGACTGGACTCCGACGGCCGGTTACGGCTTCGTTGACGAGTTGGCGAATTCTGTCTAATTCTCGGTAGAGGCGATCGCACAGTTGGGGGGTTAGCGGGACGTTGTCCTGTTTGATGGGAACGAGGTGTTGTTCCCAGTCGTGGGCTAGTCGAGCGATGGTGTCGATCCCCAACATTCCCGCATCGCCTTTGATGCTGTGGATTTCTCGCAAAACCCGATCGAGGCGATCGCCATCGTCGGGATGCTCTTCGAGATGCAGCAATCCGTCCTCGAGTTGTTGTAAGTGGTCGTCGCAGGCGATGCGGAAGGTATGGCGGAGTTCGTCGTCCTCGATATACGGGATTTCGCTGGAAGGGACGCTGCGATCGTCGGCCGCTGAGGCGGTGTCTGAGGAGCCGTTTGAGGTGGAATCCGGTCGCTCTAGAGGAGGGGTGACGGCATCGCTAATCTGTTGGCGGATGGTGTCGAGGTCGCGAAACAGGCGATCGCAGAGGTCGTCGGTGAGGTCGGTTTTTCCCTCTTTAACGGGTGTGAGTTGGTGTTCCCAAGCGTGGGAGAGACGTGCGATGTTCTCGACGCCTAACATTCCCGCATCGCCTTTGAGACTGTGGATTTCTCGCAAAATATCGTCGAGGCGATCGCGATCGTCGGGATGCTGTTCGAGGTGCAACAGACCGTCGTACAGTTGTTGTAAGTGGTCTTCGCTGGCCAGTTTGAAGGTTCGACGGAGTTCTTCGTCCTCGATGTAAGGCGTCGCGGGTTCGGTCGAGGAGGGTGGCGGCGTCGCGGGTTCGGTCGGGGATGGGTCGGGCGTCGAAACGGACGGTTCCTCACCCCGCAATACATGGCACGCGGTTTCGAGGGATAGAGACCCGACTTCTCCGCTCACGGCGTTGTTGACGAACTGGCGGATCGCATCTAAGCCCCCGTACAGGCGATCGAACAGTTGTGGGGACAGATCGAGGGTTTTCTCTTTGACCGGTGCGAGTTGCTGCTCCCAGAGGTGAGCCAGTTGCGCTACGGATTCGACGCCCAGCATTCCCGCATCGCCTTTGAGACTGTGGATTTCTCGCAAAATATCGTCGAGGCGATCGCCGTCGTCGGGATGTTGTTCGAGATGTAATAGTCCGTCGTCGAGTTTTTGTAGGTGGTCTTCGCTGGCAATTTGGAAGGTTTGACGGAGTTCCTCGTCGTCGAGGTACGTCTGGCTGGGATCGCTGTGGGAAACCCGAGGACTCGGGGACGCTGGCGGCGGCGGTGGAGATTCTGGCAGCGTTTCGGGGGGGGCGTCAGAGGGAGGCGGCGAGGCGTGTCCTCCCATCAAAGCCGCTAAGACGTAGAAGGTTTGTACGCCTGAAGGTTCGCCGGTAATGGCCTCGTTTACCAGTTTTTCGATCGCTTCGAGACCTTGCTGGAGTCGTGCAAATACATCTTCTGACGGGGAAGTGTCGCTCTGTTTGAGCGTTTCGAGAACGTGTTCCCACTGGTTCGTCAGCATGGCGAGGTCTTTGAGACCCAGCATTCCCGCATTGCCTTTGAGGGAATGAACGTTTCTTAATAGATCTTCGAGAACGTCGCGATCGCTGGGATGCTGCTGCCATACAGACAAGCCATTCTTAATATTTCTTAACTCTTCTTCGCTTGCTTCTTTAAAGATGCCTTGCAGTTCTTCGTCTTCGATCGTCATAGCGATCCGACTCCCAAATTCTAAGCTAATGTCATACGATATTTCGATCCGATCGGCGTTGGAAAGCCTCTTGCGCTTTCCTTATTTTAGCCGATCGCATTTTCAGCATTTTTACCGATCGCATTCCTTCAAAGCGATTTCGCAACGATTAAAACGGATCGATCTCGTGTTTGTTTTCGAGACTCCCACTTGAAATTTCCAATTCAAAACTGCTCGAAAAAAATCTCGGCATCTTCAAGACGCCGAGACTCGGAGCGATCGCGTACTTTAAGTCAGTTCGTTCGATCGAACAGGTGCGATCGCTTACTTCCCACGTTGCTGGTTTTTAGCTTGTTCTAACGCAATATCTTTCACCGCTTGCAAAGATTTCTCGTTTGCCGTACCTTCGATCGCCTTGACTGCCAACTCTTGCGTTTGCTTGAGGGTGGTTTCTAACTGCTGCGTCAAATTGGCAATGCGAATTTCGCGATCGTGAATCGTTTCTTCTAACGCTCGAACTTGCAACTCGTACCGCTGCTTCTCACCCTCAATTTCTTTCTGCCGCAACTCTGCATTCGCCTTCGTTTGAGCGATCGCGATGTTGCGTCCGACTTCTTTTCCACGTTCGATCTGTGCTTCTTTCTCCGCCGGGAACGCTTCGACTTTCGCCATCACTTCTTCAAACTCAGTTTCGCGTTCGGAAATTGCTTTTTCCCGGTCTTCCCAAGCTTTTTCTTGCTGTTGGCGAGTTTCGTCGAGTTGGCGATATAACTCTGCCTGCTGCTGCTGATATGCTTCAGCGTCTGTCTGGCGTTGTAAATCGCGATCGTAACGATACTCTCGCTCGTCTCGCTCGCAGGCTTTACGATACTCTGCATTGCGTTCTGCGATCGCTTCGTGGCGATCTTCTCGTTCTTTCTGCCACGCCGTTTCTTCTTCAAAAAATGCTTGTTCTAGAGTTTCCCGTTCTGTTTCAAACACATCGGAAAACTGTTTTTCACTCTCTTCGTACTCGCGAATCAAGTTGTCGAGCGTCTCGTCTTGGATATCTGAAAGATCGTACAGTTGCGTCAGGCGAGCGATCGCTTCGGAAACTTGACTTTGAACCTCTCCCAACTGCGAGGCTTCGCGGGTAAGCTGTTCGGAAAGCTGGCTCACCGAACTGCCAAATCCCAACTTCAATCCGGTTAACTGTGCGATAGTGTCTTGCATCCGTTCCTGTTCGGTTTTTGCAGAAGCTCGAGTGCGATTGGATTCGACCGTTGACGGGGTTGAATTTTCAGACTGAGATTTCGTGCCTTGTTTGATTTTAGCCTCCAACGATTTTTTTTCTTTTTGAAGTTCTTTGTATGCAGCGAGAATTTCCGATTTGGTGTTGCGAGAATTGACCACAGTTCTAACCTCAAAGAATGAAAAATTTGCAAAAAATCCAGTAATTTTTTTGTAGGTTGGTTTGAGTGAAACGAAACCCAACAGAACGAAACTCTCAAAAAAATCGGCTATTGAATTTCATTCCGTCCGATTCAACTTATACCGAACGAAGGTCTTGAAAAATTCACGCGTTAACCTCATCGATCTTTTTAAAGAGATCTGACGGTTGGATTTCACTTCGTTCGACTCAACCTACAGCCATTAAGAACGATTGCCAAACGCCTGAATCGCTAACTCTCGAGATTGCTGAGCGGCAGCTTGTAACTGTGCCGAAATTTCAGCAATTTGCTCGTTTTGACGCTGGATCGTCGTCTCTAATGCCGAAATTTTAACCTCGTAACCTTGTTGAAGACCTTCCCACTCTTTCTCGACTAAATTCGCCTTCACGGACGCCTCTCGATTGACCTTGCGAATCGTCTCTTCCTTGGCGCGATCGAAAGCTTGTTGCAACTCTGCCTCGAAGGTGGCAACGCGCTGTTTTTTCTCGTCAAATTCTTCTTGGCGATCGCTTAAAAACGCTTCCCGTTCCGTCCAATCTTTCTCTTTTTCGCGGTTTTGTTGCGACAGTTGCGCTTCCAACTCCCGACGCTGGCGTTCGTACTCGTCGGCATCGATTTTCCGTTGGCGTTGTAACTCGTATTGGAAGTCAGCCGCTTCCTGTTGCCGCTGTTTCTGCAACATTGCCTCGGTTTCCGCCACCTGCGTCTCGAACGCTTGTCGTTCTTTTTCCCAGGCTTTGCGGGTTTGAGTGCGTTCTTTTTCCAAGGCTTCCTGCTGACGCGCCAGTTTGTCTTCCAAGGCGCGGCGTTGTTCTTGGTGTTCCCGGCGCAGTAGGTGCAACGCGTCGGCGACGATACCGACTTTTTGCAACTGCTGTAGGGTCTCAGTTTCGATTTCGATGGATTTGCGGAGTTCGTCCAGTTTCTTGGCTTCGGTTTCGAGGCGATCGGCGAGGCTGGTAACGGTGGTGTCGAACTCCAGTTGTAAGTCCGCAAAGCCGCGAACGATGCTGTCTGGGGTGTAGGTGGAGGCAATTTCGAGGAGTTCTCGGTTTTTCTGAGTTTCGGCTTCTTCTTCTTTGGTGGCGACACGGTACTCCTGACGCTTGCGTTCGGCCAAAACCTGTTGGAATTGCTCGAGTAACTGGGATTTGTTGTCGAAAGACGCTTGAGTCACGGTTGGAAACCTCCGGTGGGGAACGGTTGGTGGGATAACGCAGGATGTTTCGGAAAAGTCAGGCCAGGCGCAGTGAGAACGTCTGACCTGACAGTCTGCTGCGTCGTTCTCGCGTGAGTTGACTAAAAAGTCAACTACTTTCAGTGTAGCGGTCGTTGATTTTTTTGTCAAGCATTCGCTAAAATGCGCGTAGGAAGGAGGATCGACCTCAACGCACTCCGTTAGGCGTCACGCGATCGCCTGTCGTTCGACCGAGTTGTACAAAAGAGGAGCCAACCGTGGAAGAAAGCTTTGGAACCGTCATTCGCCGCGCGCGCACCGATTTAGGCTTGTCTCAGCGCGAGTTAGCGAAAATGCTGCGCGTGGATTTCACGTATTTATCGAAGTTAGAGAACGATCGCGCCGACTACGCGGCCAAAGAAGACGTGATCCGCTCGATCGCGCAACATTTAGAGTTAGACGAAGAGTCCCTCGTGTTTCTAGCGGGACGCACACCGCAGCGATACGAGCAGTTTCTGAAAAAGCACCATCGAGAAATGCCAAAGCTATTCCAGCGCATGGCAGAAAACCCCGCCTTCGCCGAACAAGTCTTTCGCGCCGCGTCGGGAGAGGAGAAGTTGAGGTGATGGGATGATGAGATGATGAGAAGGGACAAATCGCTTACATCCACTCTTGTTAATTGAATGTCGATCGAACTGCTTTCGTTGCTGCTGGTGGGAATCTTCACCGGAATCGCCGCAGGTGTTTTGGGAATTGGCGGCGGCTTGCTCATGGTTCCCGCGTTGATGGTGGGTGGCTTGACGATCCTGCAAGCAACGGCGACGAGTTTGGTGGGAGTCGTTCTCAGCGCCACCTCGGGAAGCGTGCGAAATTGGCGCACTGGCGATCTCAACCTTACAGCGTCGTTGGGATTGGCGCTGGGTGGAATTCCCTTGGCACAGGTGGGAGCGTGGCTAGGAAACCAGCTTCCTGCTGCGATTTTGGCCTTTTGCTTTGCTGCGTTGCAACTTGCGGCAATTTACTTAATGGGATTGCGCCGTTACCTGGCGACGCAAGAACTCGAGGATATTTCCACGCAACATCAGTATCGTGTCAAAACAATCGGAATTGGCAGTTTAGCGGGGTTGTTGTCGGGATTGTTTGGGGTTGGCGGCGGTTTGGTGATGGTTCCCTTGCAAATGCTACTGTTACAGTCACCGATCAAATTCGCAATTCGTACCAGTTTGGGAGCGATCGTCTTGATTGCGATTTCGGGATTAGTGCGCCACGGAATGCAGGGGAACGTGTTGTGGTTGCAAGGTGTGTCTCTCGGCGTTGGCGGGATTCTCGGCGCTCAGTTGGGAACGCGCGTTTTACCCAAACTTCCCGAACGTTGGGTGAATTTACTCTTTCGGCTCTTGCTGTTGGCGATGGCAGGGTATACGATCGCCGAAGGACTCGATGCCATACCAGAGTGAGGACAACATGACTGAAATTGCGACCTTTGGAGCGGGCTGTTTTTGGGGTATCGAAGCAGCATTTCGTCGCGTTAACGGCGTTGTTTCGACCTCTGTGGGATATATGGGTGGAGATTTCCCAAATCCGTCTTATTTAGATGTCTGCGCTCGAATCACGGGACACGCGGAAGTGACACAGGTTGAATACGATCCAGACATCGTTTCTTACGAGGACTTGTTAAACGTTTTTTGGGAAATTCACGATCCCACCTCTTTAAACCGTCAAGGTCCCGATCGCGGCGACCAATATCGATCGGTCGTTTTTTATCATACTCCCGAGCAAGAAAAAATCGCCCGACAATCGAAGCTAAAGTTACAACAATCTCAGAAGTTCGATCGAGATATTGTCACGTTTATCGAACCTGCAAAAGACTATTATATCGCCGAAGAAGAACACCAGCAGTATTACGAAAAACATCGTGTAAAAAAGTTTTAAATCATAAAAATAAATCCTCTATAAAATCTCTATAAGATCCCCGGCATTTTAGAAATTCCGGGGATCTAGACAGCAGCACCCACTGTTTATAAAATTGATGGGCTGTAAAAGATCGGCAAATTCAACTCGATCTCGAACTCTCTTGAAAGAGTCTGGTGGGCATTGCCCACCCTACTAAATCCAACTCTGTGTTCTCTGTGTTTCTGTGGTGAGACCGATTGAAGCAATGTTAGGTTTACCGGCTTCAAATAAAATCAATTTCCGACAAAAACGAAGGATTAATTCCTACTAAAATCGCGATCGCCTCTCCCGTCACCCCGTCGCGAACCAGAGTTTCGAGTTGTGAATTAGAACCGACTTGTCGCACGAATTCCAAATCCTCAAACCTCAAACCGTTGGTCAAACTCAGTTTGTCCTGTAAAACCTGGAAATCGTTAATCGTATCCGGTGCGCCGTTGCGTTCGAGAACGAAGATATCGTTTCCGTCGCCGCCGCTGAGGATATCGCTCCCCGAACCGCCAATTAACTCGTCGTCGCCGAGTCCGCCGAACAACCAATCGATATCTGCTCCCCCTCGCAGGCGATCGCTTCCCTCACCGCCAAACAGAACATCGATCCCAGACTCTCCATCGAGGTCGTCGTCGCCGAGTCCACCGTTGAGATAGTCCGTCGCTTCACCGCCGTTGAGATAGTCGTCGTCGTTGCCACCGTAAAGGCGATCGACGTCCCCGTTCCCGAAGGCGGCGTCGTTTCCCCCACGGAGATAGAGATCGTCACGGCCGTTACTCCCGGCGATCGCGTCGTCTCCCTCGCTAAATCCTAAGATGGAAGCCTCATCGATCGCGACATCCTCCCCCGGAAAACTCATGGGATTTGTCACGGTGACAGAAACGTCCTCGAGGAACAGACCATCAAAGACTAAATCTTCGCTGGTGACGGTGTGAGTAATCGCGAAGGTTCCCGCAGCCGTCTCTAACGGTGCGGTGACCGTAACCAATTGCGGGACGTTCCAGTTTGCTGGGGTAAACGTCAGTTGCGAAGCATCGAAGGTCAGAGTATCCGCCGACAAAGTCACGGTCACGTCCTCAGACGGAGACAGCAGAAGTTGGATTTCGTAGGTATCGAAACCGTAACCGCTGCGAAAGCGAGTATTTCCCGCCGATTCGACGAGGGCGATCGCGTCGCCAGTTTGCACTTCCACCGCTCCGATATCCATCGCCGATCCCGCCAGACGCGGAAATCCTCGCTGATCCCTCAAAAGCGGTTGCGAGGTCGTCGGATCGATCGCCAACGCGATGTTTCCACCATCGATAGCGAGGCTGTCGTCGAGGGGAAGGTGAGTCAGCGTCGGCCCGCCGTTGTCTTGAAGCGGACTCAAAAGAGGATCGAGCGGAGCGATCGCAGTTCCCGCGCGATCGCCAGTCGCGTTGAAAACCCCTTCCGGATCGACGCCAACGAGATTGAATCCCAGACTGATTCCGGGCGGAAGCGTCGAAAAACTCGCAATATCGTCCTCGTCGGTCGCATTGCGGTTGTTTGCCACGATCGAGTTGGCGATCGCGAGACTGCCACCATCGAGTCCGATTCCCCCACCAAAGTCCGTGGCTTCGTTCTCGACGATGGTACTGTTGCGAATTGAAAGCGTGCCGATGATGTTAGCAATGCCGCCGCCAAAGGTGGGAGACGACGGCATTTGATTGCCTGAAATCGTGCTGTTGGTGATTTCGACAGTACTGTCAAAAGCATTCAATCCACCGCCACCCGTTTCACCCCCAAAACCTCGGTTGTTCGATACGGTGCTGTTTAGCAGTTGCAGCAATCCCGAATCGATCGCGATACCACCGCCGCCGAATCCCGCTTCGTTGCCGTCGATCGCACTGTTGAAGATGGCGATCGCACTGCCACTCTCGCTCGCAATTCCACCACCGTCCTCGCTGGCTTGGTTGTCTGAAATTTGACTGTTAAACAGACGTAACGTTGCCCCAAAGTCGTAAATCCCGCCGCCAAATTCCGCTTCGTTGTCTTCGATGACACTGTTCGAGACGTTCGCGGTTCCCCGGTTGAAAATCGCGCCGCCATCACTGGCTGCGACGTTGGCAAAAAAGCGACTGTCCTCAACGAACAGCGTCGCACCGGCCACATTTTCGATCGCCCCTCCATCATCGATCGATTCGTTTTCCGTTATCGTCACGTTCGCCAGCGTCACCGTCCCGCGATTGAACAGCGCACCACCACCGTCTATGGTGCTAGAACCGCCCCGCAAGGTTAAATCTGCAAGCGTGAGATTGCCGTCGTTGATGACGTGAAACAGGCGAAAATCTTCAATGCTACTCCGTTCGATGGTGGCGTCGTTCCCCTCGATGGTGAGGGTTCCTCCCACGGCGACGTTGACGATGGACGGAAGGGCGTTATCGCCGTTTCCTCCCGTACCGTTGTTCGAGGTTGTGATGGTATAGGTTCCGCCCTCGAGTACGATCGTATCGTTTTCTGGGGTACTGTTGGCGAGGGCGATCGCGTCGATGAGGGCGGTTTTGTCTCCAGCGGGAACGGGAATCGTGGCGAAGTTGTGGCGGTAGTTCTCTCGGGTGACGCGATCGATCGCCACCGCTGTTTCGAGATCGCCCCAGCGGACTTCCAACGCCCAATCGCCGCCGTATCCGGTTAAATCGTCCGACGCCGCAACATCTGCGTTCGTGAGGGTGGCAAATGTTTCGATAAATTCGCGGCCGCGCGTTCCGGCGGCGACGTTACAGCCGTAAAGGAGAAAATCGCCGTCGGCGTCGAGAGCGTTTCCCCAGTCCGTGAGGATATCGGCGAAGTCGTCGAGGTGATGTCCGTCGAGACTCGCGTTACCGAGTTGGAGGCGTCCGGCGTCTCCGTGTGTAATCAGGTGAACCGCGTCGAGGTCGTTTCGATCGGCGAGAACCTCAGAAATTTGTTGGAGGCCGTCGGTGGTGGTGTCGAGAACGACGGTTTCGATGCGGGGATCGAGACCGGAAAGGAGAGTTTGGCGATCGGCGATCGCCCCGTCGATAATAACGAGCGTGCGATCGCTCGCGTCGGAAAACGCAACAGTTGGGTCGAACATGACAAATTAAACGAGCGTCCTCGCGCCTCGCGTCCTGGGAATTCATTCGAGCGATCGCCTCAACCGTCGGGAAACTGCCAACAGGCGATAGATTCGACTTGGCGACTCCCGCAAGAACAAGGTTCCCGACGAGACGACACCCATTCGCGATCGCAGCTTTTGCAATGACACAACAGGTTGTTGCGGTTGGCTTGTTCGATTTTGGCTTGCCAAATACGAATTTCGTCGGGATCGATCGCAGACGAGTCGGACATACAAACGCGACAACAAATTATAGAGATTCAGAGATGCCTCGATTCTAGCCTGAAGAACTTGGCGACTCGACGGAACCGAAGAACCCGTTAAGCTGAAAGACTAGAACGATCGCCGTCCCCCCCATGTCCCCGAAACGCCGTCCCGAAGCTACCACACCGCCGCCCCGTCCGAGCCTTTCCACGGGCTTCTTCAGCGTTCTGGCGAACACGCCGCGACTCGTCAAACTGGTGTGGAACGCCGCACCGGGATATCTTCTGACCTCCGTGACCGTGACGTTCTTACAGGGCTTGCTTCCCGTCACCGAACTGTACGTCACGAAATTACTGGTCGATCGCGTCGTCGCCAACCTCGGACGACCTGACATCGAATGGATGGTGATTTTCAGTTTAGTGGGGTTGCGCTTCGGCGTGAATTTCCTCTTTGAAGTCAGCGGCCAACTCAACATTTACACTCTGCAAGTTCTCAAAGATCGCTTTTCAATTTACGCCAACCGCGTGTTAATCGAGCAGGCGGTTCGTCTGGATTTATCGCACTACGAACTCCCCGAATTTCACGACACCCTCAATCGAGCGCAACAAAGCGGAAGTGACTACCCCGTGCGGCTGTTGGGAACGTTGACGAACCTGTTGGGGCAAATCGTCAGTTTTCTCAGTTCGATCGCCTTGCTGCTGAGTTTCAGCCCGCTGGTGATGCTGTTGCTGTTGCTGACTTCCGCACCCGCTCTGTGGGTGGGCGTTCGATTTTCCGGGCGTCGGTTTTGGCTGTCGCGATCGCAAACTCAAGCGGGACGACGGGCGGATTATTTACAGCGAGTATTGACGCAAAACACCTTCGCCAAAGAAGTGAGGCTGTTTCGCTTGGGCGAATACCTACTGAGTCAGTGGACGGAGATTCGATCGACATTCAACCGACAATCGGCGCATTTAGCCCGACGCTTCGCCACCGTGCGCGGTTTCGCGGGAACCTTGGCGACGTTGGGCTATTACGGGGCGTACGGTTGGACGATCGCCCGCACGGTACAAGGTCGCATTTCCATCGGCGACTTTACCATGTATTCCGGTGCGTTTGCCCAAGCTCAATCTGTCTTAGAGCAAATCTTACAAAGCATCACCCAAACCTACGAATACAATCTCTACGTTTCTCAATATTTCGAATTTCTCAACCTACAGCCGCAAGTCAGCGATCCCCCCAAACCGACGCCGTTTCCCGATCCCATCGAACAGGGGTTAGAACTGCGAAACGTCAGCTTTACCTATCCCGAAGCTGCCAAACCCACCTTGCAAGATCTGAATTTGACTGTGAAACCCGGTGAAAGTATCGCCCTGGTGGGGGTGAACGGGGCGGGAAAAACCACGCTATTGAAGTTGATTACGCGGCTGTACGATGTCAGCGAGGGCGAAATTACCCTCGACGGAATTGCGATCGATCGCTTTTCCCTGGAAGACTTGCGCCAAAACATCGGCGTAATTTTCCAAGATTTCGCCCGGTACAGCCTCACCGCCCAAGACAACATCGGCTTTGGAGATTTGTCGAAACGGGACGATCTCGATCGCATCCAACAAGCCACCGCCGACGGGGGCGCAACGGAAGTCATCGATTCTCTCGAATACGGTTACGACACGATTTTAGGAAAAATCTTTTCCAGCGGCACGGATTTATCTGGGGGACAGTGGCAGAAAATCGGTATGGCGAGAGCGTTTATGAGTTCCGCCCCGATTTTGATTCTCGACGAACCCACAGCGGCGTTAGATGCGATCGCCGAAGCGGAATTGTTCGATCGCTTTCGCCGCTTAACCGCCGGAAAAATGACCTTTTTCGTCAGTCACCGTTTTTCCACCGTCCGCATGGCCGATCGCATTGTCGTCCTCGACAACAGCCACATCGTCGAAGTAGGAAGTCACGAGGAACTGATGCAAAACGACGGACTTTACGCCCAGATGTTTCGCTTACAAGCCTCAAGTTACGTCGAGGAATATTGAGAGACAAAGGGAAAACAATCGAAACGCGATCGATGCTTTCAAAAAATGTCATACATTGCGACTCGGTAGTCATGCACTGTTGGGTTTCGCGATCGCTCCACCCATGGACTGAGCAAAGCCGAAGTCCAACCTACCCCAGACTCATATTTAAAAAAAGTAAGATGCACCCGATCTTTTCTGGGTCTTCGGGAATTGCGGTGTAATTTGTTATTTTAAATACGAAATCGAATCGGGGCGCATTGCCATCCCCCCCAACCCCCCTTGCGAAGGGGGGCTAAGGGGAGATGACCGGGTATAAAATCCGCTTATCACCTCAAACTTTGAAGACCCAGTCAAACTAATCGTTGAAAAAATTATCGAGGGATTCGGAAAGGCTTTCGACAATAGAGCGATCGCCGCTGTGTTCTCGCTCGACAGTGGCTTCGATCTCTTTGACGACGGTTTCCGGTAAATCGAGCAGTTCGACGAGTTTTTGATACGCCGTCGCTTCTTCTTCATTGATCTTGGGTTCGTCGGGGGTACGAGAACTCGAGGCGATGGTTTCGTAACCGAGTTTCAAAACGAGTTCTCGCTCTTCTTGGCTTTGGAGTTTGGGAACCAAATCTTCGAGAGGAATATTTTGAACCAAATACTCCCGCAGCTCTTGCTGAAGCTTTTGTTGTTGTTCGGCGTTTTTGGCGAAAATCAGGCTGAAGCGATCGAGCATTAAATCGACTTCTTCTTTCGCCAGTTGTCCGTCAGCCCAAGCCATAGACGCGACGACTCGCAACAGGTTCATCTGACGGGGAGAAATGGGAGGAGGGGACGGAGGAGTCATAACAGTGAGCCGTCAACAGTGAACAGTGAGTAGTAGGGTGCGTGACTTGAAAAATTGGGTGTCGAACGTGAGACCGATCGATCGGCACGCTCCGCCAACATATTGGTTCCCACGAAGTTAACACGCGATCGCACGTCGGTTTTTGGGCTGTAAGGTTTTTTGAAGAATCGGTGACGTTCTGTGTCGCTCTGGTCTGGGTTTGCAACTCCCTCCTTGTCCGATAGTTGGGCTTCAAGAAGTCTTCACCACATCCCCCCAACCCCCCTTGGGTACGGGGGCTAAGGGGGGATAGAGGGTCTTACCGGCTTCGGAGAAACTGCTATTTGAGTCCTCGACTCCACTCGGAATCAACGCTGAGCGAAGTCGAAGCGAGCGAAGTCGAAACGTTCGGCGAGCGCTCAGTCGAGCCGCTGAGCGGAGTCGAGGCGTTGGGATTCGGATTCCGTAGGAAGCGAGCGTTAGACGGATAGAAAATCGGTCTCGTCGAGTTGGAGACGATCGCAGTTTTGCAAGGTCAAACTGAGATGTCCCGCCACCAGTTGCAGGTCGTTTCCTACCTCGAACACCGTAAAGTCCTGGTACTCCAGCCCGTCCGAGACGACAATGCGATCGACGTCGTCGGAGAAGTCAGCGATCGTGAGAGTTTCGGCCTCGGGTTTCACCCAGAAGCGATCGCGTCCCTCACCGCCGACGAGCAGGTCGTTTCCACGATCGCCGACGAGGTCGTCGTCCCCCGGCCCGCCAAACAGCGTATCGTCGCCGAGACCACCAAACAGCGTATCGTTGTCGAAACCGCCATCGATGAGGTCGTCGCCAGCATTTCCGTAGAGGAGGTCGTGTCCCGAATCTCCCGTTACCGTATCCTCTCCGAAATCGCCCATCACTGCATCGTTTCCGCCGCCGCTGACGATGAGGTCGTCCTCACGACCGCCATAGAGATCGTCGTTGTCGAGACCGCCATCGAGGGTGTCGCGGCCGGTGTTTCCGAAGATCGAGTCGTCACCCTCGTTTCCATCGAGGCGATCGCGATCGCTGCGTCCGACGAGAACGTCGTTACCAGCATTTCCTTCTAAAGCGTCGTCGATGTCGCTTCCCAGGAGAGTGTCTGACCCGCTGTGTCCTTCGAGCCAATCCCCGGACACGCTGCGACCGGAAAACGGCGTGAGGGAGAGGGTCAGTTCGCGGTCAAAGGCGATTTCACCGTGGGAGTTTGCGGTTTGCGTGTTGCTATTGCTGGGTTCGCCGTCGTCGATGCTATCGTCAACGCTCTCGAGAGTCGCCGCCACAGAGGTGGACAGGTCGAGGCTGTCTGTTATCAGATCGAGTTTTATGTTTTCGTCTCGTACCGCGATCCGCTGAGACACAGTATCGTTGCGTCCGTCGCGATCGAAGTCTCCTTTAAAGGTAGCGGTGTACGTTCCAGCGGGAAGTTGCAACTGGTAGCCCCCAGAACGCCAGCTTTGGGTCTGGTAGGTTTCTCCCGTTTCGCGGTTTTTGACCTCTACGGTGACGGCTTCGAGACCTTCGCCAGGTGTATAAAAGTTATCGTTGCGACGGCTATCGTCGTAGACGACTCCCAACAACCAAGGATCGGCGTTCGACCGAGCTGCTTGGCGATCGAGTCCGAAATGTTGGGTAATCAGTAACGAGCCGACCGTGGTGTTGGGATCGTTTTCTTCGATGATGGAAATTCCCAGTTCCCGATAGTCTTCGTTGAGCAGGGTAATACGATGTCCCGGTGGATTTTGGATTCCCGTTTCGGTATTGCCCCAGTCTATGGCGAATCCAGCGTGTCCGGCAAAAACGGATTCGGGATAGGCGAAAATATTTTCAGCAACTTTTGCTGCTTCGTATCCAGTCTTTTCGATGCGATCGAGCAAACGCGGTTCGTTCGGAAGATTGTGCGATTGGCGATCGTAATACACCATCAATTCGTTATGGGTTCGGGCTGAATCTTGGAGTTTTTCCGACCAAGCTACGGGCGCGACTGCTTTTAAGTCACGCCATTGTTCTTCTAATATTTTTCGATCGACATCAAAATAACTTAAGGCTTCTCGGACTTCCGAACTCGGACTATTGAGGAGTAAATTGAGTTCTGACACTGGAACTTGTCGCATCCGATTGACAAGTTCCAGCATATATTGTTCGTCAGCACTGGGCTTAGACATTATTTTGCTCCGCCTAAAAAAACTTAAGATCGATGATTTTTTTGGCAGGAACACCCATTATTTTAAGGCTCGAAAAGTATTCTCGTTGTGTTTGAGTCTGGGTTTTCATATGGTCGAGCTGGACGAAAATTTTCAATTTCAAGTATTTCAATGAAAAACAAGTAATTGAAAATCGCAATCTTATCGAACAACGTAGCTTCAAAAAATCCTGGGTGTGTTTTTTGAAGTCGAACTGATTTCTTCGCCTTTCCAGCTTTAATATAGTGAAGTTCTTGTGGATCTGTCTTGAGTTAAAACACTGAACTTTACAAAAACTTTAACGAGTGTTTTTCAAACAGACTTCGGAAATTGCTTAAGCAATTTGAGTGCATCGTAATGTTATTTTTAAAATTTCGGTAAAATCACAGATTTTTCGGTGATCGCCTTTGACAAACCGTATTTGAGTAGAGGGTTTCACCCCTCACCCATCAGCCGTTCTGGCGATCGCGCCCCTATTGTGAAGACACGGTTCATAATTCAGTTACAAGAGGGTTTTGGGGAAAACTAGCGTCACAGAAACGGCAATTTTACAACTTTTGTACAGATCGTGAAGATTTCCTTCACAATTCAAGCCTCGGGATTGCCAGAATCTTTCCACCTCCCTAGTCAAGACCCGCATTCTATGTTATTTAAATGATTATCGTTATCAAAACTGACGATCGCATCGGTCGCGATCGCCAGGCCACAGGAGAAAAGCTTAGATGAGGGTATCTCTTCCCACAGCCGTTGTATCCCTAGGACTCAGTGCGATCGTCGGGTGCAGCAACATCCCGACGTCCAACGACACGACCCCCGAGAACTCCCCCGAGAACTCCCCCGATACCACCCTCGACATCACCGTCAGCATCGTTCCGCAGGAGTACTTCGTCGAAAAAATTGGTGGGGACAATGTTAACGTAAACGTGATGGTGCAACCCGGTGCATCTCCGGCTACCTACGAGCCACGCCCCGAACAACTCCGCGCCCTCAACGAAGCCGAAGCCTACATTAGTATTGGTGTCCCTTACGAACGAGCCTGGATGGAACGCATCCGAAGTGCTAATTCCGAAATGCTCGTCGTCGATTCCACCCAAGGCATCGACAAAATGGAAATGGCAGCTCACCACCACGAGGACGAACACCAACACCAACACCAACACGAAGACGCAGACGAACACCAACACCAACACGAAGACGCACAGGACGGCGAAACCTTAGATCCTCACGTTTGGCTGTCTCCCACTCTCGTTAAAATCCAAGCCCGAAATATCCACGACGCCCTCACACAACTCGATCCCGAAAACCGAGCCGAATACGACACCAACTTCGCTAACTTTCTCGAAGAACTCGACAAACTCGACACGCAAATTCGCGACAATCTAGCCGGACTCGAAAATCGAAAATTCATCGTATTTCATCCGTCCTGGGGCTACTTTGCCCGAGACTACGATCTCGAACAAGTTCCCATCGAAGTTGGAGGACAAGAACCGAGTGCTGCCGAACTGGCCGAACTCGTCAGCGAAGCCCAAGCTGAAAATATTAAAATTGTCTTCACTCAACCCGAATTCAATACCCAGTCAGCCGAACTCATCGCTCGCGAAATCGACGGAGAAGTAATACCAATTACTCCCCTCGCCCGCGATTGGTCTGATAACCTACTCGAAGTGTCTCAAATCTTCTCGGAAGTCTTGGGAACTGATTAGAGGAAGATCGAGGGAGCGGGGGAGCGTCTTTCAGTGTAGAGGTAAGAGTGAAGAGTCAAGAGTGAAGATATTCGGTTTTAAAATTCAGGTAGCAATGAGGAGTAATGCTACTTTGGCTTTCAAATCCTGGCCACAGAAGGATTGTGTCCGACCAGCATTATTAGAGTGCAGCACTACCCCCCGTTCCCCGTTCCCTGTTCCCCGTTCCCTATCAAACTATCAATTATCAACTCAAAAATGTCTGAGTCTTCCCCTGCCATCTTAGTACGTCATCTTTGGGCTGGATACGATCGCGATCCCGTTCTCGAAGACATTAACTTAAGTGTTGAAGCAGGAGATTTTATCGGCATTATCGGCCCCAACGGCGGCGGCAAAACGACGTTTTTAAAAGTATTGTTAGGATCGATCGCACCGATGCGCGGTCGTGTCGAGATCTTCGGCCGTCCCGTCAAACAGGGGCGTCGGTTTATCGGTTACGTCCCGCAAAGTATCGATTTCGATCGCGAGTTTCCCGTACGCGTGCGAGATGTCGTACGAATGGGTCGTCTCGGAAAGCGGCGACTGCTCAAACGCTATAACGCCAAGGACGATGACATCGTCGATCGCGCCTTAGAACAATTAGAAATGTTAGACTTTGTTCGCACCCCCATCGGGGAACTGTCCGGCGGACAACGACAGCGGGTTTACATCGCTCGTGCCTTAGCCAGCGAGCCACGGGTGTTGCTCCTCGACGAACCCACTGCCAGCATCGATCCGAAAATGCAAACGAACGTTTACGAACTGCTACGCCAGCTCAACGAAACAATTCCCATCGTGTTGGTCTCTCACGATCTCGGTGCAGTTTCAACTTACGTGAAAACGATCGGCTGTCTCAACCGTCACTTGTTTTACCACGGAGAAAAGCAGATTTCGGCAGAAATGCTCGAAAAAACCTACCAATGTCCCGTCGATCTGATCGCGCACGGCGTTCCCCATCGCGTCTTCCCCGAACATCACAGTCATCACGACTGTCAAAACCCCGATAAAACTTAAAGTTTCGCGAGATAAAAGTCGATAGACTCGACGATCGCACACAGTCAGAGCAGAACGCAATCTCATCTAAGCTGAGCCGAGCCGAGCCTCTGTTTTCTAAAAAATTAGAAAGTATTTTCACAGTAAATCAGACCGATCGCAAAAAGAATCGAGTGCAACTGGCGTAAAAAACTGTAGCGATCGCTATCGAAATTGTAGAGTGAAGCCATAAAATCGACATTTCTGCATTGATTTTAAACACAGCTAATTTTCGATTTGCGTGCTATCACAGAAAAGGAAAACTTTTAGGACTTTGGAGAGGTCTTCTCACCCCTCCTAAATTCGACGCGAGCGACCTCAATTCCCTCGCTCTCCGTTTGCGTCCCGAGCGATCCCAGAAACCCCAGGCTGCGAAAAACGTTCGTGCCTCGCGCGAAAACGACTCGTTTTGTTCGCACGCCCGTCCCTCACCCCCCAAGCGAGATCCCAGGACGAACGGCTTCGGCGAAGGAATTCCCGTGGCTCGACTTTCCCTCTCCACACACCGATTCTCCAATCTGCTCCCTGCTGTGGCGAAAGGGCTACGTACTGCTTCTGCGAGCGTACCGACCCGGTGCAACCGAAAACAACCGTGACTCATTCCCTTACTGTTCTACTCATCGATAACTCTCTCGAGACTCGAACCGTCTGTCGCCAACGGGTGCAACAACATCTACCTCCCTGTCGCGTTGTTGAATTCGCAAGAGTTGCCGATGCTTTAGCATGGTGTGGCAACGAAACCGACGATCGCTGTGTGCCACCTCCCGATCCCGCCCAGATCGCCGCAGAAATGGCGCTGCGCGTGGGGCGATCGCTCGAACTCGAAGACATCTTACAGGCAGCCGTCGAAGAAATACAGCGTTGGCTCGAGGGCGATCGCGTGGCGATCGTGCGTTACGACACAGACGGAAGCACACGCATCGTTGCCGCCTTCCCCCAACCCCAGATTGCAGACACCGACCTCACCGTTCCCCTTCACAGGTCCGACGCTCGCCAATGGGGAGCGATCCGGGTCGGAAACTGCCCTCAACAGAAACAACGGAACGACGCCGAGCGAGCCGTCCTGCACCACTTCGCGGTTCACCTCAGCACCGCCATCGATCGCGCCGAACGCGTGCGCGACCTCGAAACCCGCAACCGCCAGCTCCAAGAGCGCTTGCACCGCAGCCAGCAACGAGTGCGTACCCTCATCGATAACTTTCCCGAGGGTGCCGTCCTCCTGTTCGATCGCCACTTGCGCTATCAAGCCGTCGGCGGTTGGAACTGCCAAACCCGAGGCTTTCAAAAAGACGAACTCGAAGGAAAAACGATCTGGGACGTCTTACCCCCCGACACCTGTGCGGCGATCGAACCCCTGTACCGTCAAGCCCTGGCGGGCGATCGAGCCTGTGACGACCTTTTCTTCGGCTGTCGTCACTACAACATCTGCGTCGTCCCCATCGGAGACGAAAACGAACCTATCGAAGCCGGTGTGGCGATCGTGCGAGATCTGACCGAACACCGAGCCGCCCAAACTGCCGCCCGCAACAGCCAAGCCTTTTTGCGCCTCGTTCTCGATACCGTCCCCCAACCCATTTTTTGGAAAGATCGCGACGGTCGCTTTCTCGGATGTAACCGAAAACTCGCCGAACTTGCGGGACGCGACGATCCCGACGACCTCGTCGGAGCGAGCGACTTCGACTGTCCCTGGTATCGCGAAGCCCCTCTCTACCGAGCCGACGACCTCGAAATCATGGCCTCGGGACGGGACAAACTCCACCTCGAAGAACCCATTACCATCGTCGAAGGTCGCGGCGAGGCGTCCTCGCGTCACACTCGCTGGATACGTACCCACAAAGTCCCGCTGCTCGATCCCGACGGAAACATCATCGGTATTTTAGGCACCTTCGAGGACATCACCGATCGCAAACACGCCGAAGAACACCTGCGCCAGAACGAAACCCTCCTGCAAGAAACCCAACGTCTCAGTCGAGTTGGAGGGTGGTCGATCGACCTGCGAGCGGGCAAAGTCATCTGGACTGAGGAAATGTATCGCATTCACGAACTTCCCTGCGATGTTTCCCCCCATCCCCTGCTCGATATCGACCGATTGCTCGAATTCTATCCCGACGAGGCTCGAGATACTGTCTGCGAGGCGTTTGCCCTCGCTCTCGAAAGCGGTCGGGGTTACGATCTCGAAGTTCCCTTTCTCACCGCGACCGGGCGATCGCGCTGGGTGAGAACCACCGCTCGCGTCGTCTGCGAAAACGGTCAGCCCGTCAAACTCATCGGTGCGATCGCCGATATTACCGATCGCAAACAGGCCGAACTGGCCTTACAAGACCTCAACCGCACCCTCGAGAGCCAAGTCGAACAGCGCACCGCCCAACTGCGTGCCGAAACCGCCGAGCGATCGCAACTGCTCGACGTTCTCGAAGCCAGTCTCAACGAAATTTACATTATCGATGCCGAAACCCTGCAATTTCGTTACGTCAATCGCGGGGCGTTGCAAAACCTGGGCTACACGGCTGAAGAGATGGCGCGGGCGAGCGTTCTCGACATCACCCCCCATTTCACCCGCGATCGGTTTCGCCAGCACGTCGCCCCCCTGGTCGACGGTCGCGTCCCCCAACTCATCTTTGAAACCGTCCACCAACGGGCTGACGGCAGCACCTATCCCGTCGACGTTCGCCTCCAGCAAATCGAACAATCTGGAACATCGCTGTTTCTAGCCATCGCCCTCGACATCAGCTCTCGCAAAGCCGCCGAAGACGCCCTGCGAACCAGCCAGCAGCGATATGCCTTAGCCACCCGCGCCGCCCGAGTGGGGATTTGGGAGTGGAACCTTCAAACCGGCGAGTTTTACCTCGATCCCAACGTCAAAGCCCTTTTGGGGTACGAGGACGACGAAATCCCCAACGACATCGATCGCTGGGTGCAGTATGTCTATCCCGACGATCGCGACGCGGTCATGGAGGCCGCCACCGCTTGTTTCGACGGACGCACCCCCGAGTATGTCTTCGAGCATCGCATGGTTCACAAAGACGGCTCGTTGCGATGGATTCTCGTGCGGGGGCGAGTGTGGCTAGACGCGTCGGGAACGCCCCTGAAGATGATGGGAACCGATACCGACATTACCGATCGCAAACAGGCCGAACTGGCACTGCAAGCCAGCGAAGCCCGGTTTCAACGCATTGCCGCCAACGCACCGGGGGTCATTTATCAGTTCGTCCGCGATCTCGAGGGAAGGCAAACCTTTCTCTACGTCAGCGATCGCCTGCGAGATCTGCTCGAACTCGACCCCGAAGGCGTCTGTCGCGACGCGAGGACGTTGTTCGACCGGATTCACCCCGACGATCGCCCCAGCTTTGACACCTCGATCGACCGTTCGGTTCGCACTCGAAGCCGTTGGCATTGGGAAGGACGCTTTATCGCCCCTTCAGGTCGTCTCGTTTGGATTCAAGGACTCTCAGAACCCGAACGCCAACCGGACGGATCCCTCGTGTGGGATGGTATGTTTTTCGACATCACGGCTCGCAAAGCGACCGACGCGGCACTGAAAGAGAGCGAAGCCAAATTTCGGCAACTGGCCGAAACCATCGAGGACGTCTTTTCGATCGTCACCCCCGGATTCGAGGAACTGCTGTACGTCAGCCCGTCTTACGAGCGTCTGTGGGGGCCGGGATATCCCAAAACTCAGGAAGCGTGGGAAGCTTCGATTCACCCCGACGATCGCGATCGCGTTCTCGGTCTTTTTAAATCCTTTAACGGCGGAACTCTCGACGAAGAATATCGCATCGTGCGATCGGACGGACAACTGCGTTGGATTCGCGATCGCGCCTTTCCCGTAACCGACGAAACCGGCCAGATCGATCGCATCGTCGGCGTGGCAGAAGACATCACCGAGCGCAAGCACGTCGAACTCGATTTAGTCCAGAACCGCGACTTACGAGAGGCAATTTTCAACGAATCGACCGACGCCCTGTTTCTCGTCGATCCCGATTCGCTGTTGACCGTTGATTGCAACCGCCGCGCTTTAGAACTGTTCGAGGCCGAGTCGAAATGGGAACTCGTGGGTCTCGAAGGGAACAGCTTACAGCGCTATCCCTTTGCCCCCGAAGAAATTCGAGACATCGCCCGCGAGATTCGAGACCGGGGGTTTTGGAGTCGCGAAATCGAATACGTAACCTGTCGCGGTCGCTACTTCTGGGGTAATTTAGCCGCCAAAACCATCGAAGTGGCCGGAACCCGGTTTAACTTGGTTCGCGTCAGCGACATCAGCGATCGCAAAACGGCCGAAGTGCAACTTCGCAAGAGCCAAGCTCGGTTGCTGAGCGCCCAACGCATCGCCTGTTTGGGCAGTTGGGAATACCACCTCGACACCGGCCAGATCGAGTGGTCTGAGGAAACCTTCCGCATTTTCAAGCGCGATCTCCACCGAGGCGCTCCCACTTACGCCGAGTTAGACGCCTGCATCCACCCCGACGACCGCCCGCGTCACCGCGACACCGTCGAACAGGCTGTGGCCGCCCAACAATCGTTTGCCGTCGAGTATCGCTTCTACCGCGATACGGGGGAACTGGGCTATCTCTCCGCTCGCGGCGAACCGATTTTCGATGCCAACGGCCAGTTGTGGGGATTTTTAGGCACCGTTCTCGACATTACCGATCGCAAAGGCTTTGAAGAGACGCTCCGACGCACCAACGCCGAACTCGCCCGAGCCACCCGCCTCAAAGACGAATTTCTCGCCAACATGAGCCACGAGCTGAGAACGCCCCTCAACGCAATTTTAGGCATTTCCGAAGGCTTGTTAGAACAAGTTTACGGGGCGCTGGACGATCGGGAAATCAAAGCGATCGGCATCATCGAACGCAGCGGTCGGCATTTATTGGAATTAATTAACGACATCCTCGACTTATCCAAAATCGAAGCCGGACACCTCGAACTCCATCGATCGCCGACGACGCTATTACCGCTGTGCGAGTCGAGTCTCAGTTTCGTGAAACAGATGGCAGCGAAAAAAAACATCCACCTCCATCTCGAAGTGCGCGACAACTCGGTGGTGCTGGATATCGACGAACGACGGATGCGTCAGGTTTTGGTTAACCTACTCAGCAATGCCGTGAAGTTTACTCCCGAGGGCGGTCGCGTGAGTTTGGACGTCTCGTTGGTAAGCGAGAGTTCCGACGCCAACGATAAGTTTTACGCGGTCTTTGCCGTCAGCGATACGGGAATCGGCATCGCCCCGGAAGATTGCGATCGCCTGTTCGAGCCGTTCGTGCAGATCGATAGCCGTCTGTGTCGCACTTACAGCGGAACGGGTCTGGGGTTGTCGTTGGTGAAGCGGTTGACGGAACTTCACGGCGGTCGCATCGAGGTCGACAGTCGCGTCGGGGGTGGAAGTTGCTTTACGGTGTGGATTCCCGCCCAAATTTCTCAAGGACAACGTGCGATCGAAGAAGAGGACGTCGAGAATCTTTTGTCTTCCTCGCCCTCTATACCGGACGTTGAAAAACCTTTGGTTTTGTTAGCTGAAGACCACAAAGCCAGTGCTGAAATGTTGGTGAGTTTCCTCTGCGCCAACGGCTACCGCACGGCGATCGCCCAGAACGGTTTAGATGCCTTTCGCCAAACCAAACAACATCGACCGGACGTTATTTTGATGGACGTACAAATGCCGTTAGTCGATGGATTGGAGGCGATCGCTCGCATCCGAGGCGAAGCCGATATTGCCGACGTACCGATCGTCGCACTGACGGCGTTAGCGATGGCTGGCGATCGCGATCGCTGCCTCGAAGCTGGTGCAGACGATTACATTCCTAAGCCCGTGCGTTTAAAACTGTTGCTAGAGACCCTCGAACGGTTACTGTCTCCGACGGCCGAGTCAGAATCTATCCTTTAACGTCCTTCTCAGTTGGCAGGAGCTGAGATCGGACATTCCCAAACGTTACAGTTTGGGATCTCGATCTGGCGGGTACGTGAAGGCGATCTTGCTGTCGATCTCGAGAACGCGATGTCTTTTAACGCCGACGTTCGCTCGAGAGACGACAACGACAGTCCGGTCTTCGAGACTGCCGTTGTTTGGCAATCCCGTGGCGACAGTTGGCTGAGTGTTGGGGAACCCCGTGAAGCCACCGAACAGCTATGAGAACTTCGTCGTCCCCGTATCAATTTTCTTGTTGTTATTTGGAGGCCCGTCGCTCTCGATCGGTCGGTTTGGCAAAGGCTGAGACGGAACGACGCAAATGTTGATGAACGATACCCCGAAACTCTTAGTAGTAGACGACGAGCCAGACAATTTTGAAGTCGTCGAGATTTTGTTGTTTCGCGAAGGGTACGACCTGGTATTTGCCCAAAGCGGCCGGGAGGCGTTACAGGAAATCGAACGCCAGCTTCCCGATACGATCCTGCTCGATGCGATGATGCCGGAATTCGACGGGTTCGAGGTGTGTCGCTATATTCGATCGCGCTCCCAGTATCAGCACGTACCGATTTTAATGGTAACGGCACTCGATTCAAAGCTCGATTTAGCCAAGGGAATCGAAGCCGGTGCGAACGATTTTATTAGTAAGCCAGTTAACGCAGTGGAGTTGCGGGCGCGGGTGCGATCGCTACTGCGCGTCAAACAACAATACGACCAGTTAAAGGCATTATTAAAAGCCCGCGAAGAGTTATCGAACGCTTTAGTTCACGATTTCCGAAATCCCCTTAGCAGCATCGTGATGTCGGCAGATATGTTAGCCACGACTCCCCTCGACACCAAACAACGAAAATACGTCAAATACATCAGTAGTTCGGGGTTGCGGTTGCAGTCGATGGTCGATAGCTTGTTGATCGTGGCCAAAGTGTATGCCAATAAGTTACAGCTTCATTACCAACCCGTCGATTTCGTCAGTTTGGTTCGCACCACGTTGAGCGAGTTCGAGACTCTCGCCGAACGCAAACAAATCCAACTCGTCGTCCGTTTTCCCGACGTTCGACACACCATCGACGCCGACGAAACGATCTGTCGTCGGGTTCTCGATAATTTATTAGCCAACGCCATGAAGTTTTCGCCGAAAGGCTCGACTGTCGAAATCGCGATCGAATACGGGGACGAGGGCGACCTGTACGTTCGCGTTGCCGACGACGGCCCGGGCGTCAAGCCAGAAGTTCGACAGCAGATTTTCGAGCCTTTTGAAATCGGTCAAATCATGCAAGGAGTTTCTCAAACGGGATTGGGATTAGCGTTTTGCAAAACTGCCATCGAAGCCCACGGCGGCACGATTTCTGTGGAAAACCGAACGCCCCACGGAGCAGTATTTACATTGATCCTTCCGAGGAAGCGTGGTAATGGGATGACCGGATAATACTTAGTGGTGCAGAAAACTTTTCGAGATAGGGGATTGACAAAACACATAAAATATGTATTAGCACTCAGGTCAGATCCCCGGCATCTTGGCCGTATCTGTTTAGCGATGCTCACTCAGGTCGAAGCCTGCCAAGGCATGGCCTGGGCAATGAGGTCAATAAAGGAGTCGTCAGATTGGGCAGCCGTAGCCGCCAAGGAAGCTAAAATCTCCCAAGTGCGAGCGCCGGATTCGGTCTTGTTGCCGCAAGAGACCTTGCGAGCGATGACGGCGGGACGTAACTGTCGTTCGG